>NZ_AQOJ01000401.1:0-14673 GCF_000364685.1 Xanthomonas sp. SHU 166 | reverse complement strand
GTGGCGGCCGCCACGTCCTCCACCGAGCGCAGCACGCTGACGTGGCGGAAGCCCTCGCGTTCCAGGCCGCGCAGGCCCTTGCGCAGCGCCTGTTGCTGGTTGCGGATGACGTGCGGGCCGAAGTTGCGGTCCGCACGCGCACTGTTGCGGTCCTGGCATACGCGCTCGGGCAGGTCGAACACGATGGCGCAGGGCAGGACATGGAACTCGCGCGCCAGTTCGACCAGGCGCTTGCGGTCTTCCGGGCGCACGTTGGTCGCGTCGACGACGGTCAGGCGGCCGGCGGCCAGGCGCTTGCGCGCGATGAAGTAGAGCACCTCGAAGGCGTCGCCGGTGGCGGTCTGGTCGTTCTCGTCGTCGGCGACCAGGCCGCGGCAGGCATCGGAGGAGATCACCTCGGTCGGCAGGAAGTGGGTGCGGGCAAAGGTGGACTTGCCGCTGCCGGACGGGCCGATCAGGGCGACCAGGCTGAGCTTGGGAATGCGTATCGTCATGAGGGTGCCGAAAAGGGTCAGGCCACGTCGCGGGTGAACACCGCCATCTGGGTCGGCGGACCGACCTCCGGATCGTCCGGGCCGATGGGGGCATGGCGCACGCTGTAGCCGTTGCGCCGCGCCACGCCGTCGGCCCAGGCGCGGAATTCCGCACGCGTCCACTCGAAGCGGTGGTCGGGGTGGCGGAAACGCCCGGCCGGCAGGGTCGGGAAGCGCACGTTGTACTCGCTGTTCGGCGTGGTGATCACCACTGCAGGCGGCCTGCCGAAACCGAACAGGGCGCGCTCGAACGCCGGCAGGCGCGGCGCGTCCATGTGTTCGATCACCTCGATCGCGCAGGCTGCATCGAAGCCTTCGATACGGCGATCGCGGTAGGTCAGCGCGCCGTGGGCCAGGGTGATGCGTTGACGCTGCAGCGGCGGCAGCCGTTCGAGGTGCAGCCGATCGGCAGCATGATCCAGCGAGCGCAGCGACACGTCGATGCCGAGCAGGTGCTCGATCTGTGGCTCCTTGAGCAGCAGGCCAAGCAGGCGCCCTTCGCCGCACCCCAGGTCGACCACGCGCCGCGCGCCCAGGGTGCGCAGCGTCTCGACCACGGTCTGCATGCGTTGGTCGTTGAGGCTGAGCGGGCGTTCGATCGCGTCCTCGGCCGCTTCCTTGCGCTCTTCCTGGGCGTCGATCGCCTCCTCTTCATCGTCCAGCAGGCGCGCCAGCGCCGCACGCACCAACGGCTTGTGGCGGCGCAGGTAGCGGCCGACGATCGCCTCACGTTGTGGGTGCGCGGACAGCCAGGTGCCGCCCTTGTCGAGCAGCTTCTCGATTTCGTTGTGGCCGACGTAGTAGTGCTTGTCGCCGTCGATGGCCGGCAGCAGCACATACAGGTGGGTCAGCAGATCCTGCAGGCGCACGGTCCCGGCGAGCTGCAGGCGCACATACGGACTGTCGCCCCACTCGGGAAAGCGCGGATCCAGCGGCAGGCGCTCGACCGTTACGGTGTAGCCAAGCGGTTCGAACCAGGCCTGCAGCAGTTGCTCGCCGCCGCGCCACCGCAGCACCGGAATTTCCGCTTCCAGCGCAATGGGCGTGTCCGCCAGCGCCTGGCGACTCTTGCTGGTGCCGGCCATGGCGGTGCCGAACACGCGCTTGAGCGCGACCGAGAGGAAGGAACTGGCAACGTACGGCCGGTCGTTGACGTACTGCGACAGGGTGCCTTCGGCTTCGCCGCGACCGCGCACCAGCCCCACCGGATCGATGTCCAGCATCAGCACTGCGGTGCAACGGGTGTGGTCGGCCTGTGGGTAGAACACCCGGGCGGTACCGAAAGGCAGGTCGACCTCGTGGGCACGCTCGGGGTGCTTGACCAGCAGGTAGCCGAGATCGGTGGCGGGCTGGGTGGTGGTGGAGAGGGACAGCAGCACGGTGTGATGGCTTCGCGAGAAAGGCCGTGAGTCTACCGCGCTGCCATTGCCACCGTGCGGGGGCTGGGAAGGTGCGCTGGTCACCGCTGGCTTGAATGGCGAGTGCGCATCGCGGTGGATGTGGCACGCCACCAAGGACTCGGCCGTGTCTGTCAGGACGATCGAGGGTGCCAGTTGTCGACCCATAGTCGCCGCGATGCGGTGCCACTTTACCGCGATTCGCGCTGGATTGAATGCGTGTCGGCGCGCCTGGCAGCGCCGCGCTCAGTGCAAGCGAATCCAATCCAGCGCCAGTAGCGTCTCGATTGTCGTTGTCGCAGTACGCCGCTGTTCTTCCAGCGCCGCAATCGCGTTTGCATCCCGCAGATGGGCAATGAGCTGCTGTGCATCGTGCCGTTGCCCGGAATGCGCCACCTGCAGCCGGCGCGCGGCCTGGAACACCGTCATGATGTCCTCGGCCTGGTCGATGCTCCTGATCTGTGCGAACAGGTCCACGGCTTTCGCCATCTCGGTGTCGTAAGGCGCATACGCCGCGGCGAACCGCGCATGCTCCTTGTCGTACTGCGGCGAGGCGCGCAGCGCCATGGTCCGCCCCTGCGGCTGCTCCTGCAGCCAGTTGCGGTTGGCCAGGTCGGTCAGGATCGGCCGGACGTCGCCCTGGCGCGGGCCGCGGCCGGCAGTGCCGAAGGTCAGCCCGGTCGGTACGCCCAGTTCGGTCATGGCCCAGCAGAGCGTCTGGAACAGCGTGCGCCCGATCGGCCGTGCCTCCGGCCGGGCCTGCAGCCGCCGCAGCACTTCCATGATCGCGATCCAGCCCGGCTGGGGCGCCGTGCGTTTGCCAACGCCCTCGGTCGAGGCGTTTGCCGGCTGCGTCAGGAAGGCGGTTTCGAGTTGCGCCAGCGGCGTGCCGTACGGCGCATAGACCTCGATGTCGACCTGCAGGTGTGCCAGCGTGCGGTAGATCAACGGGCCGACCTCCTCCCAGGCCAGACCGCCGTTGCCGCAGCCCAGCGGCGGCAGGGCAAGACTGCGCACGTCCCATTCGCGCAGACGCGCGGCGAGATAGTCCAGCCCTGCCGCGATGTCCTCCAGCCGCGACGGCGAGCGCCAATGGCGCTTGGTCGGGAAGTTGAGAATGCGGATGCCGCTGGCGTCGTCGTACAGATAGGGCTCGCCGATGCGCACGCGGCCTTCCCGGCAGCGCACGGCATAGTCCTCGAACATGGCCGGATAGCGCCGCTTGAACGCCTGCGCGATGCCCTTGCCCATGATGCCGGCGCAATTGACCGCATTCGCGTGGACGTGGGCGTGGCTGGCGAACAGGTCGCCGATTCGTGCCTTGAACATGGTGCGATCCATCGATGAAGAGATCCCCGTGGTGGCGCCTGTCGCTTGCCCGCACTGAAGGGCACCGCGTGTGCGGATAGCGCTGCCTACCGCCTGGCCGAGAGAGGCCGGGCGAGGTGCTGCCGACGTCAGCGCATGTGCGCACCTGGCTGTCCTGCAGCAAGGGGCGCCAGGGCAGCAGCGGGGAGCGCGCAAGCATGCGGCAGCGGCGTCTCACCTCCTGAGATCGGGCGAGGCCAGGAGAAGAGGTGCGGCTCATTGCCGATCGACGGCAGCGATTCTTTTTCGTGGGAGCGGCTTCAGCCGCGACAGGCATTCCCAGTGATGCCTCGTCGCGGCTGAAGCCGCTCCCGCAGGCGCTTGCGGCGAGCCAGTCGTGTGCACTGTGGGAGGGACTTCAGTCCCGACGCATTGCGCCATCGGAAAAGCACACCACGTCGCGCGGCGCGGCTGCACGACAGTCGACGGCCACAACGGCAGCGGCAGCGCCGATCTAGTTCTCGGCAGACGCACCCCCGCCGCATCGCGCACGCCAGCGCGCCACCCGCTCCTGCAGCCCCACCACGCAGACGAAGAATGCCGGCACGAAGAAGATCGCCAGCACGGTACCGCTGACCATGCCGCCGAACACGCCGGTGCCGATGGCGTGCTGGGTCTCGGCGCTGGCGCCGCTGGCCAGCATCAGCGGCACCACGCCCAGGGCGAAGGCCAGCGAGGTCATCAGGATCGGGCGCAGGCGCAGGCGCGCGGCGTTGGTCGCCGCCTCGAGCAGGCCCTGGCCATCGCGGTGCAGTTGCCGGGCGAACTCGACGATCAGGATGGCGTTCTTCGCCGACAGGCCGATGATGGTGATCAGGCCGACCTTGAAGAACACGTCGTTGGGCAGGCCGCGCAGCATCACCGCGGCCACCGCACCGAGCAGGCCCAGCGGCACCACCAGCATCACCGACAGCGGGATCGTCCAGCTCTCGTACAGCGCCGCCAGCACCAGGAACACCACCAGCGCCGACAGCAGCATCAGCAGCGGCGCCTGCGCGGCCGACTGCCGCTCCTGCAGCGATTGCCCGGTCCAGGCCACGGCGAAGCCCGGCGGCAGCTGCGCGGCCAGCCGTTCCATCTCGGCCATGGCCGCGCCGCTGGACACGCCAGGCGCGGCGCCGCCGGTGATGCGCACGGCCGGGAAGCCCTGGAAGCGCGCCAGCTGCTGCGGTGCGTCGGTCCAGGTGGCGGTCACCACTTCGCGCAGCGGCACCATGCCGCCCTCGGTGCTGCGCACGCGCAGGCCCAGCACGTCGTCCAGTTGCATGCGCGACGCGGCGTCGGCCTGCAGGATCACCTGCTGCATGCGCCCGGCGTTGGGGAAGTCGTTGACGTACAGCGAGCCCATCGCCGCCGACAAGGTGTTGCTGATCGCGGAGAACGGCAGGCCCATGGCTTCGGCATGCTGGCGGTCGATCTCCAGGCGGATGCTCTTGCCCGGCGGCAGGCCGTCCTGATACACGCCGCTGACCACCTTGCTGTCCGCGGCCAGTTGCAGCAGCTTCGCCTGCGCCGCCATCAGCGCGGCCTCGCCGCGGTTGCCGCGGTCCTGCAGGTACAGGGTGAAGCCGGAAGAGGTGCCGAGCTCGTCGATCGCCGGCGGCAGCAGGCTCATCACCGTGCCCTCGGGCAGGTCGGCCATGGCCTGCTGCACGCGGTCGGCTTCGTCGCTGGAGGTGGCGCCGTCGCGCTGGTCCCAGTCCTTGAGCATGGTGAAGGCCATGGCCGCGTTGGTACCCGAGCCGGAGAAGCTGAAACCCAGGATCACCAGGTTGGAGGCCAGCGCCGGGCGCGTGGCGACGTGCCGCTCGAACGCCTTGACCACCGCCAGCGTGCGCTCGCTGGTGGCATCGGTGGGCAACTGGATCGAGGTCATGAAGTAGCCCTGGTCCTCTTCCGGCAGGAACGCCGAGGGCAGCACGCGCATGGCGAAGACCAACGCCACGCACAGGACCGCGAACACCGCCAGCACCCGCGCGCTGCGCCGCAGCAGCCGCGCCACGCGTGCGGCATAGCTGCCGGTCAGGCGCTCGAAGCCGCGGTTGAACGCGCCGAAGAATCCGCGCTTGGCATGATGGCCGGGCGCGATCGGGCGCAGCAGGGTGGCGCACAGCGCCGGGGTCAGGGTCAGCGCCAGGAACGCCGAGAACAGGATCGACACCGCCATCGCCAGGGTGAACTGCTGGTAGATCACGCCCACCGAGCCGCTGGCGAAGGCCATGGGGATGAACACCGCGGTCAGCACCAGGGTGATGCCGACCACCGCGCCGGTGATCTCGCGCATCGCCTTGGTCGTGGCCTGCCGCGGCGGCAGGCCTTCGCTGGCCATGATCCGCTCGACGTTCTCCACCACCACGATGGCGTCGTCGACGATGATGCCGATCGCCAGCACCATGCCGAACATCGTCAGCACGTTGATCGAGAAACCGGCCAGCAGCATCACCGCGAAGGTGCCCAGCAGTGCGATCGGCGCGACGATGGCCGGGATCAGCGTGTAGCGCACGTTCTGCAGGAACAGGTACATCACCAGGAACACCAGCACCATCGCTTCGAGCAGGGTCTTGACCACCTGCTTGATCGAGAGCTTCACGAACGGCGCGGTGTCGAACGGGATCGAATAGCGCATGCCGGCCGGCATGCTCGCGGCCAGTTCCGCCAGCCGCGCCTTCACCGCCTGCGCGGTGCGCACCGCATTGGCGCCGGGCGAGAGCTGGATCGCCGCGCTGGTGGCGGGAGCGCCGTCCTCGCGGTTGGAGAAGCCATAGGACTGTGCGCCCAGCTCCACCCGCGCCACGTCGCCCAGGGTCACACGCGCGCCGCCGCTGTCGGCACGCAGCACGATGGCGGCGAACTGCGCGGGCGTGGTCAGTTGTCCGGCCACGGTCAGCGGCACGGTCAGGCGTTGTCCGCGCACGGTCGGCTCGTCGCCGAGGCGGCCGGGCGCGATCTGCGCGTTCTGCTGTTCGATCGCCTGTGCCAGTTCGGTCATGGTCATGCCGTAGGCGACGAGCTTGTCCGGGTCCACCCACACGCGCATGGCCTGCTCGGCGCCGAACAGCTGCACGCGGCCGACGCCGTCGATGCGCCGCAGTTCCTGCACGATGTTGCGGGCCAGGTAGTCGTTGAGCGCCACCTCGTCGTAGCGGCCGTCCGGCGAGGTCAGGCCGACCAGCATCAGGAAGCCGGACGCGGCCGATTCCACCTGCAGCCCGTTCTGCCGCACCGCCTGCGGCAGGCGCGGCTCCACCGCCTTGATGCGGTTCTGCACGTCCACCTGCGCCAGCTCCGCATTGGTGCCGGGCTTGAAGGTGGCGGTGATCTGCGCGCTGCCCGAGGTGTCCACGGTGGACTCGAAGTACAGCAGGTTCTTGACCCCCGACAGCTCGCGCTCGACCAGGCTCACCACCGAGTCGTTGAGGGTCTGCGGCGTGGCGCCGGGGTAGGACGCGATCAGCGACACCGAGGGCGGCGCCACCGAGGGATAGCGCGCCACCGGCAGCTGGCCGATGGCCAGGGTGCCGAACAGCACGATGAACAGCGCGATCACCCAGGCGAAGACCGGGCGTTCGATGAAGAACTGTGGCATGGCGGCGTTCCCGGTTCAGTCCGCGGCGGCGGTGGCGACCACCGGCGGCTGCCACGCACGCGCCTTCACCCGGGCGCCGGCGCTGAGCCGGTCGATGCCTTCGACCACCACCTGCTGCCCGGGCTGCAGGCCGGCGACGACACGGTAGTGCCCCTGCACCAGTTCGCCCAGCTGCACCGTCGCGCTGCGCACCTGCGCATTGGCGTCCAGCACCCACACCTGCGCGCGCTTGCCGACATGGGTGACCGCCTGCTGCGGCACGCGCAGCGCCTGCGCGTAGTGGGCGCGCGGCACCCGCGCCCGCACGTACATGCCGGGCAACAGGCGCCGCCGCGGGTTGTCGACGAGGATGCGCAGCAGCACATCGCCGGTGCCGGCATCGACGGTGATGCCGGAGAACAGCACGCGCCCGCTCAGTCCCGAGGGCGTACCGCTGCGGTCGAGGATCTGCGCCGGCAGGCCGTCGTCGCCGGTGGCCTGCGCGCGCGCGGCCGGATCCAGCGGGTCCAGGTCGCTGGCGGACTGGCGCACGTCGACGTAGACCTGGTCGATCTGCTGGATCACCGCCATCGGCGCGCTGTCGCTGGGCGAGACCAGCGCACCCTCGGTGAGCAGTGCCTGGTCGATGCGGCCGTCGATCGGTGCGTCGACGGTGGCGAAGGCCAGGTCCAGGCGCCGCCGCGACAGCGTCGCCTTGGCCTCGGCGACCGCCGCGGCGGCCTGGCTGCGCTGCGAGGTGGCGTCGTCGTACATCTGCCGGCTGACCATGCCGGATTCGACCAGCCGCTGTAGCCGGGCATGCTGCACGTCGGCCAGCACCTGCGCGGCCTCGGCACGGTGCAGTGCGGCTGCGGCGGTGTCCATGTCGGCCTTGAACGGTGCCGGGTTGATCTGGAACAGCGCATCGCCGCGCCGCACATCGGCGCCCTGCTCGAAGAAGCGACGCTGCACGATGCCGCCGACCTGTGGGCGGATCTGTGCGCTGCGCAGCGCGGCCACGCGGCCGGGCAGGTCCACGCTCACCGTCATCGGCGCAGGGTGCAGGGTCACCGCGGTGACCTGTACCGGCGCGGCCACCGCCTGCGGCTGCGCGCCGCCGCCACAGCCCGTCAGGGCCAACGCCAGCGCGCCGCCGAGTCCCAGAGTCCGTACCTGTTGCCGCATGCCCATGCCTCGTGCCTCGTCGCTGCCGCCGCGGATGCGGCGGACGCCAAAGCCGCGCATGGTCGCGGCCGCGGGTTGCGCGGCGTTCGATGCGATGTGGAGATATGATGGAGATCCGCCCGTCCGGGCCGATGCGCCTTCGCTGCCTCCATGTCCGTTTCCTCTCCGGGCGCCGCCGTGCCCGCGTCCGCGCCGCTGGTCCTGATCGCCGAAGACGAGAGCGAGATCGCCGAGATCCTCAGCGCCTACCTGGCGCGCAGCGGGCTGCGCAGCGCCCACGCCGCCGATGGCCGCGCCGCGCTGGACCTGCACCTGGCGCTGGATCCGGATCTGATCCTGCTGGACGTGCAGCTGCCGGCGGCGGACGGCTGGAAGGTGCTGGCCGAACTGCGCCACCGCGGCGAGACCCCGGTGATCATGCTCACCGCGTTGGACCAGGACATCGACAAGCTGATGGGCCTGCGCCTGGGCGCCGACGACTACGTGGTCAAGCCGTTCAACCCGGCCGAGGTGGTGGCGCGGGTGCAGGCGGTGCTGCGGCGCATCCGCGGCAACGGTGCCGAGGAGGCTCGCAGCCTGCGCGTGGGCGCCTTCCATGTCGATCTGGACCAGCACGAGGCCAGCGTGCGGGTGGGCGAGCAGCGGCACACGCTGGACCTCACGCTCACCGAGTTCAAGCTGCTGGTGCGGCTGATGCGCGCGCCGAAGCGGGTGTTCAGCCGCGCCGAACTGCTCGACGCCTGCCTGCCGGAAGGCGACACCCAGGAGCGCACCATCGACAGCCACATGAGCAAGCTGCGCAAGAAGCTGGAGGCGCTGGGCGTGCAGGGCACGCCGGCCAGCGTGCGCGGCGTCGGCTACCGGTTCGGATCCGGCGCATGAGCCGCGCCCCCGGGCTGCGCCGCCAGGTCATCCTGTCGCTGGGCGCGCTGGCGCTGTGGATCATCCTGCTGTCGGTGGTCGGCTCCTACGTGTTCTACGCGCTGGCGGCGGCCTACCAGCCCAGCAGCATCTCCGACACCTGGGTGCCGTCGCGGGTGGAGATGATGTGGATCGGCGCCACCGCCGCACTGGCCGTGGCGATCGCGGTGGCGGTGGCGGTGCGGCTGTCGCGGCGCATCCTCACCCCGTTGAACTCTGTGGCGCACAGCCTGCGCGAAGTCGCCCAGGGCAACTTGCACGCACGCGCGAGCATGGATGCGCATGCGCTGGGCGAGACCGCGCAGCTGGTGCGCGACTTCAACGCCATGGCCGACCGCCTGCAGGCGATGACCCGCGAGCGCGCATTCTGGAATGCCGCCGTCGCCCACGAACTGCGCACGCCGGTGACGATCCTGCGCGGGCGCCTGCAGGGCCTGGCCGAGGGCGTGTTCGCGCCGGACGTGGCGGCGTTCGAGAGCCTGCTGCGGCAGGTGGAAGGCCTGAACCGGCTGATCGAGGACCTGCGCGTACTCAGCCTCACCGACAGCGGGCACCTGGAGTTGCAGCCGGCGCCGGCCGACCTGGCGCGGGAAGTGGAGGCCGTGCTGCATGCCTTCGGCGCCAGCCTGGACGCGCGCGGGCTGGTGCTGGAACCCGTGCTGGCGCTGCGCACGCCGGTGCTGTGCGATGCGGTGCGCATCCGCCAGGCGCTGATGGCCTTGCTCGAAAACGCGCAGCACTATGCCGAGCCGGGCCCGCTGCGGGTGGGCGTGCAGGCGGACGCGGGCCAATGCGTGCTGTTCGTGGAAGACACCGGCCCCGGCATCGCGCCCGAGATCGCCGCGCGGGTGTTCGATGCGTTCCGCCGCGGCGATCCGTCGCGTTCGCGCAAGAGCGGCGGCAGCGGCCTGGGCCTGGCGGTGGTCAAGGCCATTGCCGTGGCGCATGGCGGCGATGCGCTGTGCCTGCCGGCCGGCAGCGGGACACGATTCGAAGTGCGCTGGCCGCTGGCGCCAGTGGAGGCCGCGACGCGCACAGCGCAGGTGCCGGCGTCGCGCTAGAGGCGCGTTGGCTCAGGCGGAGGTCGCGTCGCTGCGCACGCGCGGTGTACGCCCCGGCAGCATGCGGGTCAGCACCTCGTCGCGGCGGACCCAGTGATGGAACAGCGCGGCTGCCACGTGCAGCAGTACGACGACCCATGCGATCCATTTGCCGATGAAGTGGTGGACCACGTCGATCGGCGCTTCGAACGCCTCCCAGCTCAGGTGCCAGGTGCGGCTGATCCAGGCGAACAGCGCGGTCTCGTTGAAGCCGGGAATGCGGAACAGGCCGAGGTCGGTCGGCGCGCCGGTGCCGATGTAGCCGGTCAGCGGCATCACGATCAGCAGCGCGTACAGACCCCAATGCGCCAGATGCGCGAGCCGGTGTTCCAGCGCCGAGCCCGGCGGATCGTCCGGTTGCACGTCCAGCCAGCGCCACAACAGCCGCGGCAGCACCAGGAACCCGACCAGCAGGCCCAGCACCCAGTGCAGGTTGAGCACCGGCAGCGAGGCGTCGGAGGTGTCGTCCATGAACCAGATGACGTAGTACACCACCGCATAGGCGCCGATGAAGGCGGCGGCGGTGGTCCAGTGGAACAGCTTGGCGAGGGCGCCGAAGCGCTGTGCGGTGTTGCGCCAGTGCATGTGCGTGATCCTGGTCGAGTGGCGAGGCGGGGAGTGCTGCGGAATCAAGGCGTGCGCAGGCTGTCGAGCAGCCGGTCCAAGGCGTCCAGCGCGTCGGCCAGCCGTGCGTGCAGGTCGGCGTCCGGCTCGGCGATCCAGAACGCCGCCTCGGTGATCGCGCCGTAGAGCATGCGTGCCATCACCCCGGCATGCAGCGGCGCCACCGTGCCGGCGGCGATCAGGGCTTCCAGCGCCGCCTGCAGCGCGGCGATGCCCACCGACTGCGCCGCCGGCGGCACGTCGCCGAACACGGCGCGCGCGTCCTGCAGGATGATCCGGCGGATCTCCGGTTCCAGCGCCAGTTCCAGGTAGGTGCGGCAGCGGCGGCGGAAACCGTCCCACGGCGTGGGCGCGGCGTCGGACACCGCCTGCAGGCGCAGGCCCACCTCGGCCTCGATCTGCTCGATGACCGCGATCAGCAGGCCGTCCTTGCTGCCGAAGTGGTGATACAGCGCGCCGCGGGTAAGACCGGCCTCGGCGGTCAACACGTCCATCGAGGTGTGCGCGAAGCCGTGCGTGGCGAACGCCTGCCGCGCCACAGCCAGCAGGCTGGCGCGGGTGGTCTCGATCATCTCGCGGCGGCTGCGGCGCTGGTGCATGGGCGGGCCTTCATTCACATACGTGGCGTACGTTATTTGCGTACAGGGCGTATGTCAATGTGTCACGGTCGATTCGGCGTGCGCTGGGCGGCTTGGCCGGCACGGCGGCCGGTGCGCTCCGAAGGCCTGAGATTCGAATGGCTTGCCCGTCCTGCGAACGTCTCGGCCAGGGCCTCTCAGGCATCGACAGCGCGATCGCCGCGGCGTGCGGAATGCGCCTGGTCGCAAACCCAAGTGATGCTGTGCCTGTCGCGAAGGCCGTCGTAAAGGACGCCGTCGCGGCGGCTCAGGACTGCGCGACGGAACCGCCCATCGTGCGCATGCGATGCGCCGGCACGACGCCGACCTCACCGTCGCACTAGCCAAGGCCTTCACTGCGGGTGTGGTCTGGTGACCGCTGTGCAACCGAATTGGAGTGTCGAATGGACACCACGCTGATGCCCTGGGTCGCCGGACTGTTCGTCCTGCTGATCGCCGCGATGCTGTATCTGGTCACGCGCGCCAAGAAGAACCGCAACCGCCCGGCACAGGATCACGCCGCGACCAAGAGCGACGTGGACAGCGCGGCCAAGCGCTAGCGTCTCGCGTCGGGCGCGGCGCGGTCGCCTGCGCCGTGCTCAGGCGTCCGCGTCGATCGGCGCGAAGCGCGGGCGGCGTACGCCATCGATCTCCACCTGCTCGATGAACATCGGATACGGCCGCACCCACAGCGTGCCTTCGCCGTACAGCGGCCGATACAGCACCAGCGGTTCCAGCGTCTCGCTGCTGCGGACCACGCCCAGCACCTCGTATTCGCCGCCCTTGAAGTGGCGATAGCGGCCGAGGGCGATGGAAGGCAGCGGGCTGAGGTCGCGCATGACGGTGTCCTGGTGGGCGGGAGCGCGAGTGTAGCCGTCTGCACCTGCGCTCTCTCTGCGTCGCGAGGGCGAATTGCGCGACCGCGGCGGTTCGCCGCGTCGTGACGACGGAACGCTCCTGCGGGGGGATCTCAGGCAACCGGCCTTAAGAAGCAGCGTCCATTGTCGCCCGCATGCTTCACTTCTGCGCACGTCAAGGCGCCAAATCGGCGAAGTCGAACGCCTGCCCCGGCTCGGCGGCGACGAAGTCCGCTGCGGCGATGCCGGCCAGGTGCAGTGCGGCGGCCAGCGCTTCGCGCGGCTCATCACGCCCTTCGTCGGTGAGCTGGAAGGTGCCCCAGTGGATGCCGAGCGCGCGCCGCGCGCCGGTGTCGCGGAAGATCCGCACCGCTTCGGTGGGGTCGATGTGCTGCGGCGCCATGAACCAGCGCGGCGCGTAGGCGCCGATCGGGATCAACGCCACGTCGGGCGCGCCGTGCCGGTCGCGGATCTCGCGGAAGATGGCGCCATCGCCGTAGCCGGTGTCTCCCGCGAACCACACCGATCCTCGCGCGGTCTCGATGAAGAAGCCAGACCACAGCGCCATCCTGCGGTCGGCGATGCCGCGGCTCGACCAATGGTTGGCGCGGGTCAGTGTCGCCGTCGCGGTGTCGCCGATCGGCAGCCGGTCGTGCCAGTCGCCGGTGGCGATACGCGCATCGGGCACGCGCTTGCGCAGCAGGACGTCGTTGCCCAGCGGCATCACGAACAGCGGCTGGTGCGCGTCGTGCAGCGTGCGCAAGGTCGCCAGGTCGAAGTGGTCGTAGTGGTTGTGGCTCAGCAGCACCGCATCGATGGGCGGCAGGTCCGCGAAGCGGATGCCCGGTGCCGTTACCCGCTTGGGCCCTGCGATCTGCGAAGGGCTGGCGCGCTGCGACCACACCGGGTCGGTGAGCAGGTTGAGGCCGGCGGCCTGGATCAGCAGCGTGGCGTGGCCGACCATGGTGATGCGCAGGCCGTCGTGCCGCGGTGCAGGCATGGCCGGCGTCACCGCGACCTGCGCGGGCCAGCGCACCGCGCCCATGGCCGCTTTCCAGCGCAGGACCTTGCCCAGCGCGTTGTCGATGGTGGGCTGGCCGGGGTTGAAGAAGCGTACGCCATCGAAATGGTCGCTGACGGGGCCACGGTAGTAGGGGTTGGCCATTGAGGCGCGATCCGGATGACGCAAGGGGAGGGAAGGTTAACCGCCAGCGGCGCAAGCGTGCGTGCGCGCCTGCCTCGGCTGCCGCGATATCGCTCCCCGGCCGGTGCCAAGTGCGGCCTCACTTCGGCGTGCCCAGCCCACCCATGTTGAGCATCACCCGCAAGCCGATCACCAGCGCATCGTCGGGCGCACGGCGCGCCGCGGGATTGCCCAGGATGTCGGGATGGACGATGTACTGCACGTTCGGCACCAGGAACAGCGGCGTCTGCGCGATGCGATAGCTGTAGTTGAGTTCGAACATGAGTTCGTTGCGCGCGATGTCCGCGGCTGCGCCGCGCTTGCGCAGCACGTCTTTCATGTAGCCCTGCTGGTCCGCACTGAAGCGATAGTAGTGCGCGATCGCGCCCATGCCGTCGCCGGGCCGTGCCGCGAACGGGCCGCTGTAGTACAGCCCGGCGGTCACCTGCAGGTCGTAGACCTGGTGCTTGTCGAACGGGGCGGCGATGTTGCCGAAGGCGACCAGCATGCGCTTGCTGGCCATGCCCAGCGGCCGGTACAGCGCGCGTTCGCCGAGCGCATACGCGCCCCAGCGCCCGCCGTCGTACAGGCGCGCCGGGCCGCCGACCAGCCCGCGCAGGCCGCCGGCCTGGTTGTAGCGCAGGTCGCTGTAGTCGGCCGAGTTGTACCAGAGGCCGGCGAGGTAGCGCGGTGCGCCCTTGCCCCGTGCGGGATCGGGTTCGTAGCCGACCTCGAGCGTGCCCAGCACGCCGCTGCTGTCGGCGGTGCTCCAGTCCAGGCCGTGGTTGTTCTTGCGCTGCGGGTTCAGTTCGAATGCGCCCACCGAAACATAGGTGGCGTCGGGCTTGTAGCGCAGCTTCGCGCCCCAGTTCACGTAGGGAAAGCCGACGAAGCCGCCATCGGCCTGGCTCAGCTGGAACGGACAGTCCGAGGCGCTGACGAAGCGGCAGCCGTAGCGGCTGCGCGCGAACTGCCAGGTGGTGTTCATGCGCCCGGCGACCAGTTGCCAGCGCCCGTCGGCGAAGGTCTGTTCCCAGGTCAGTTGCGCCAGTTGCGCCTGCTGCTGCGGGTACCAATAGCCCTGCACCTTGACGCCGTTGCCGATCTGCCGCTGCGACAGGCTGTCGCCGTAGTACCGGGCGCCGGTGACGTGCAGCGTGGCACCGGGAATGCCGAACAGGCGTTGCAGATCCAGGTCGGCGCCGGCGACCACGCCGCCGGCGTTGCGGTCGCCGCGCGACAGGCCGCCGTCGACGTTGCGCCCATAGTCGTTGGACCAGACCAGGCGCGGCGCGATGCCGTGGTCGTCGAGCCATTGCGCGG
>NZ_AQOJ01000400.1:0-4277 GCF_000364685.1 Xanthomonas sp. SHU 166 | reverse complement strand
CCCCCCGCCGCTAGCAACGAGACGCAGGAAAGAGAACGGGACATGGGACGCTCCACGGACGAGACGAAGCACTCGCCGGACGTGCGCGGTGGGTGCGCGGCGACGCGGCAGTGCGCGAAGGGAAGACACCTTCCGGTCGTGGAGCCGCAGCACGGCGTCGCGTCCGTCGGCGACGGGCACGCCTGTGTGCAGACCTGTGGGGGACCGGCAAAGAAACGCGAGGGCAGACCGGAACGCGTTGCGGCGCCGAGGCGCACGCCATCGCCGCAGCGGATGGGCCGCGCAACTGCGCGGCCCATCGAGCTGGAGGCAACCCGTGCGGGTCAGCCCACCTTGCCGAGGCCGGCGGCGGCCATCGCCGCAGCGATCTCCTTGTCGGCGCCCTCGGCCAGCGGCAGCAGCGGCGAACGCACCGTGGCGTGATCGAGCAGGCCGCGCGCGACCAGCGCCCACTTCAGCGCCACCGAGCCTTCCATGTGCGAGCCGCGGTGATAGACGCTCTTGGTCACCGGCAGCAGACGGTCGTGCAGTGCGCGCGCCTTGGCGTAGTCCTTGGCCTTGCCCGCGGCGATCATCTCCAGCAGCGGCTCCGGGGCGATGCAGCCGTAGCCCACCAGCGCGCCATCCACGTCGAACATGGTGTGCAGCAGATACTCGTCGTGGCAGGTCAGCACCGGCACGTGCGGGCGCTCCTTGCGGAACACCGGGATCTCGGTGTCCCAGCGCTTCATGTTGCGCACGCCGTTCTTCATCGCGACCACGCCCGGCAGCGCGGCGATCTCCAGCAACGTCTCCAGGTCGTAGGTGGCCTTGGTCGCGTCCGGGTACTGGAACAGGATCATCGGCAGCCCGCTGGCCTCGTGGATGGCCTTGTAGCGGTCCTGCGGCGCGCCCTTCTGGTAGCCGAAGCGCAGCCAGCCGTGCGACGGATAGATCAGGCCGGCGGAGGCGCCGGCGGCGACCGCGCGCTTGGCTTCGTCGGCGGCGACGCGGGTGCCTTCCAGGGTGATGCCGGCGATGATCGGGATGCGGCCGTCGACGGCGTCGCGGAAGGCGGTGATCACCTTGGCCTGTTCGTCGCGCTCCAGGAACGTGCCTTCGCCGGCGTGGCCGAGCACGGTCAGGCCCTTGACCCCGTCGATGCCGCCGAGCCAGGCGCCGATGCGCTTGATCGCGGGATAGTCGACGGCGCCGTCGCGGGTGAACGGGGTGACCGGGGCGGGGACCAGGCCTTTCAGGTCGATGGTGCTCATGCTCATTTCCTCTTCTTTGGATCAACGGGGGATGGAATCGAACGCGGGGTCCGACGGGGGTGGTGCGGAGGTGTGGCGCGATGCGCCGGCGGCAGTGCCGGCGCTGCGTTCAGGGCGACAGCTGTTCCAGCGATTTGCCCTTGGTTTCCAGGGCGAAGCGCCAGGTCACGACGGCGCCGACCAGCAGCACGGCAGCGAAGGCGGCGAACACGTAGCGGATGCCGAGTCCGGCGATCACCGCGCCGACCAGCAGCGGCCCGCAGGCCGAGCCCAGGCGCAGCCAGGCGCTGCCCAGTCCGGTGCCGATGGCGCGGATGCGGGTGGGGTAGAGCTCGGCCGAATACAGGTACAGCGAGAAGGTGATGGTCTGCACCGCGGCATAGCCCAGCGCCGCGAACACCAGCACCTGCGGCGCCGAGGTGCCGCCGAGCGCCGCCAGTGCCAGCAGCGGCAGCCCGCCGGCGGCGAACGCCAGTCCGTACCAGCGCTTGCGCCCGACCTTGTCGATCGACAGCGCGCACACCACAGCGGCGGCGACACCGGCCAGCGAGGTGAAGAAGCCATAGGCGATGCTCTGCTGCAGCGACAGCCCGAAGTGCGTGCGGTACAGCGTCGGCAGCCAGGTGATGATGCCGTTGGCCACCAGGTAGGAGCAGAACCACAGGCTCCAGATCACCAGGGTGCGCTTGCGATAGACGCTGCCGAACAGCTCGCGCCAGTCCGAGCGCTGCGCCTTGGGCAGCGCGCTGCGGTCGAACACCGGCGCCGGCAACGGGCCATGGTGGCGCTCGGCGCTGCGTTCAAGTTCGGCGACGATGGTGTCGGCCTGGGCGTAGCGGCCCTTGGAGGCCAGCCAGCGCGGCGATTCGAACATGAAGAAGCGCAGCGGAATCATGATCGCCGCCGGGATCAGCCCGACCATGAACATCGCCTTCCAACCGTAGGCCGGCACCAGTAAGTAGCCGATGCCGCCAGCGGCGACCAGGCCGAGCAGGAACATCACCTCATACAGCAGGAAGAAGCGCCCGCGCTTCTTCGAACCGATCAGTTCGTTGATGTAGGCGCTGGCCACCGGCACCTCGCCGCCGGTGCCGATGCCCTGGACGAAGCGGAACGCGATCATCGCCGCGGCGCTGCCGGCGAACAGGCAGGCCACGTCCATCGACACGAACAGCAGGATGGTGAACAGCAGCACGTGCAGGCGGCCGATGCGCTCGGCCAGCCAGCCGAAGAACACCGAGCCCAGCAGTTGGCCCAGGTAGCCGGCCGACAGGATCGTGCCGATCTGCGCCGGCGACAGCTGCCATTCCTTGGTCAGCACTGGCATCGCGTAGGCGATGGCGATCACCGTGTAGCCGTCGAAGAACGTGGCGGCGCCGACGATGTTGCGCGCCCACCACACCTTGCGGGTGATCGGCAGGCGTTCGAGGCGTGCGCCGATCTCCGCCTGCGCCTCGGCGATGGAGGGGGTGCGGGCGGTGGCGTTGGCGGTGGGGGCAGGGGCTGTGGTGGGCATGAGCATCGTGGCTGCCTTTCGCAGGACAAGGGGACCCCGACGCGGACGCCGAAGCGTCCACGCAGCGAGACCGACAGAGAGGGCCGGGCGGTGGCCCGGGCGGATCAGGTGCTGGGGGCGGTCACGGCAACACTCCCGCTGGCCTGGATCGCGAAGGCGATGTCCTTGGCGGCCAGCAGCGTCGGCTGCAGGGCGGTCTCCAGCAGTTCGGCGTGGCTGGTGCGCACCGACGGCGCGGCGACACTGATCGCGCCGAGCGGATAGTCGTCCGCATCCAGCACCGGGACCGCCAGCACGCGCAGGCCCTCCGTCAGCATCGACTCCAGGATCACGTAGCGGTCGCGGCGGATGCTGTCGAAGGTGCGCCGGATCGTGGCGATCTCCGGCGTCTGCGCACCCTGCACGTCGACCCCGGTCACCCGCGTCACTTCCGCCGGCGCCAGGTGCGCCAGCATCGCCAGGCCGATCGCCGTACGGGTGCTGGGCACCGTGGTGCCGATGCGGATGTCCACGCCCAGGCGGGTGATGCCGGCGCGCACGCGCTCGATGTAGAGCACGTCGGGGCCTTGCAGCACCGCGAAGCTGGCCGCTTCGTTGACGTCGCTGACCAGCGTGCGCAGCAGCGGCCGCACCACGCTGCGCAGGTCGCGGCGGGCGATGGCGTGGAAGCCGAGGTCGAGCACCTTCAGGGTCAGGCGGAAGCGGCGGCTCTCCGGCACGCGGTGCACGTAGCCCAGCTCGACCAGGGTGTTGAGCATGCGGAAGGTGGTGCCGGGATCGAGCCTGGCCAGGGCCGCGATCTGGCTCAGCGACAGTTCCTCGTGCTCGGACGAGAACGCCTCGAGCACGCGAAAGCCCTTGGCCAGCGACTGCACGGTGCTGCGCAGCTTCTTGTCCCCGGCCTCGTCGCCGTCGTCGGGCGCGGCGCCGGCCGCGCGCTGGGAAGTCGTCTTGATCATCTGCAGTTCCTGGAGGACCCGGGGGAATCGCCAGCTTGCTCGACCCGCCCGATCCTGTCGCTTGACAAGTGAATTTCGGATTGCGAAAATTATTTCGAAATTTCATGCCAAGACTCCGCCCGGGCGCTCGATGCGTCAAGTTGCGGCGCAACATGCGTGGGCGGTTATCCCTGCGCGTCGACGATCCGTAGCTTCGAAACCTCCGAAAGACGAGTCATCGCCTGCTGTGAGTTGCGTAGGCGCGAGGCCATGCCGCGCCGTCGCGCGATGTCCGTGCTTGGGGCGGCGCCTATTTATCGCGAGGCACGTGGCGTCGCGTCTGTATCGCCAGGTAGACGAACGCGGCCGTGCGCGGCGATGTCAGCCGTGCTGGCAGACAGCGGCATGGCGGCATCGATACCGTGATGCATGGCTCGAACGACCCGACAGACGCCGCCCCCGCCGGCGCAGACATGGTGGCAAGCACTCTCGTTCAAGCGCACCGCCGCCGAGGTCTCGGCAGTGCTGGTGGTGATCGGCGCGACCTACGGCTTCGTGCAGTACGTGGAG
>NZ_AQOJ01000399.1:0-17571 GCF_000364685.1 Xanthomonas sp. SHU 166 | reverse complement strand
AAGCCGCTACAGCGGCAGCTGGCCGAGGCGCAGGCCGGTGCCTGCGACGCCAAGGCCGCGGCGATGTCGCTGATGCTGAGTCTGTTGCCGGGCGAGAGCCGCACCCTCTTCGATGGCGCGCTGACCATCGCCAATCTCACGCCAGCGCAGGACGATGCCAAGGTGCGGCTGCGGATCGCGCCGCTGGGTGCGGCCGCGGTCGACAAGCTCCAGCCGGTGCCGGGAGACCGCTTTCTGCTGCAAGTGCCGGGCCGTGGCCGCTATGCGGTCTACCTGCGCTCCAGCAGCGCGCAGTTCGTGGAGCTGTCGATCCTGCGGCAACCGTGAGCCGGTCGCTGGCGCCGGCACGCCATTCAAGAAATCCAGCGCATGGCCGCCATTGCGGATAGCGGAGCCGTTTCGCCGAAGCGGCCGTCCCTCGGGGGGAACGCGCATGCTGTCCTTGCCACGTTTGCTGGGCCGCCACCTGGCCAAGTTCCTGTCCAAGCCGCGCCGCCATGGCTCGCAACTGCCGACCAGCCCGCCGCAGCTGTTGCGTGCCACGCTGCGCAAGGGCGACGTGCTGCTGGTCGAGGGCAACAGCCGCTTCTCCACCGCCATCAAGTACCTGAGCCAGTCCACCTGGTCGCACGCGGCGCTGTACATCGGCGACCACGTGGCCGCGCTTCCCGGCGAGGAAGCGCCGCTGTTCTGCGATGTCGACATCAACGTCGGCGTGCGCCTGGTGGGATTGAGCGAGTTCGCCGGCCTGCACACCCGCATCTGCCGTCCGGTGGGGTTGAGCGCGCAGGAGATCGAGACCGTGGTGGAGTACATGGTCTCGCGGGTCGGCAACAGCTACGACCTGAAGAACATCTTCGACCTGGCGCGCTACCTGATCCGCACGCCGCCGCTGCCGTCGTCGGTGAAGCGGCGCTTCCTGGAGCTGGGCAGCGGCGAGCCGACCCGGGCGATCTGCTCGACGTTGCTGGCGCAGGCGTTCGGCGCGATCCGCTATCCCATCCTGCCGGAAATCGACCAGGCGCCGCCGACGGGAAGCGATGCCGGAGAAGACGCGGAGATCCTGCATCCGCGCCATCACAGCCTGACGCTGCCGCGCGATTTCGACGTCTCGCCGTACTTCAACGTGGTCAAGCCGCGCTTGCAGCAGGGCTTCGATTTCCATCGCCTGGTGTGGGAGTCGCACGCCGCCGGCGTGCCGTCCGCGAGCGCGCCAATGGATGCCGCACTGGCCTGACGGAAGCCGGCTGCAGCGTGAAACTGTGGTGCGCGTTGCTCTGGCGAAGCACTTCGCAGTTCAAGTTCGAGCGCGCGCTGGCCGATACAAAATTCCGTTCTCTGCTTTCTACGCCATGAATCCCATCCAATTTCTGCGCCGCCATGTCGCCAATCTGCCCATGGCGCGCAAGTTCATCGTGCTGTGCACGCTGATCGCGCTCGGCGTGATCCTGCTCGCCGTTGCCGCGGCGCGCCTGCAATATCTCAACCTGATCGATGCGCGCAAGCAAAGCGTCAAGACCCAGGTCGACATGGGCCTGAGCGTGATGCAGCACTACGCCGATCTGGCCAAGCGCGGCGAGATGACGCAGGCGCAGGCGCAGGCAGCGGCCAAGGGCGCGCTGGCCGACATGAAGACCAACGGCGGCGTGGACTACTTCTTCATCGTCGACCCGCAGATGCGCATCGTCATGCATCCCAAGCGCGCGGTCGGCACCGACATGAGCGGCTACAGGAGCGATGCCGGCGAGTACGTGTACCGCGACATCCAGACGGCGGTGCGCAGCGGCGACGGTTTCAGCTACTACACCGCGCCCAAGCCCGGCAAGTCGGTGCAGCTGCCGAAGATCAGCTACGCCGCGCTGTACCCGCAGTGGAACTGGGTGCTGGCGATGGGCGTGTATGCCGAGGACATCCAGGCCCAGGCGATGGGCTTCACCAAGATCCTCACCGTGATCGGTGGTGGCCTGGTGGCGCTGGTCGTGGGCCTGTGCTGGCTGATCGCCGGCGCCATCGTCGCGCCGCTGCGCGGCGCCACGCGGACCGCCGAAGCGATCGCCTCGGGCCGCTTCGACAATCCTATCAAGGTCGAGTCGCGCGACGAGACCGGGCAGCTGATGACCAGCATGCAGCAGATGCAAACCCAGCTGCAGCGCTTCAACGGCGAGATGCAGATCCTGGTGCGGCTGCAGCAGGGCGAGGACATCAGCCACCGCATGCCGGAGGATTTCCCAGGCGACTACGGCACGCTTGCGCACGGCATGAACACGGCGCTGTTCGAACACCTGGACGCCATCGTCGAAGCGATGGCGATCATGGACGAGTACGGTCGCGGCGACCTGCGCCGCGACATGCGCCGGCTGCCGGGACAGCGCGCCGCACTGCACGAGGCGCTGGACGTGGTCAAGGCGAACCTGTCGGCGGTCAACGGCGACATCGCGCGGCTGGCCGACGCGGCCGCCCGCGGCGACTTCACCGCACGTGGCGACGAGGCGCGCTACGCGTTCGCGTTCAAGGAAATGGTGGAAGCGCTGAACCGGCTGATGCGCCAGGCCGACAGCGGCCTGGCCGACGTCGGCCGGATCATGGGGGCGATCGCCGATGGCGACCTGTCGCAGCGCGTGGACGTGCGCTACGAAGGCGCGTTCGGCAAGCTCGCCGACGCCGCCAACCGCACCGCCGAGCAACTGACCGGCATCGTGCAGGGCATCCAGCGCGCGGTCGGCTCGATCAACACCGCCGCCAGCGAGATCGCCAGCGGCAACAGCGACCTGTCGGTACGCACCGAGCAGCAGGCGGCTAGCCTGGAAGAAACCGCCGCCTCGATGGAGGAGCTGACGTCCACCGTGAAGCAGAACGCCGACAGCGCGCGCCAGGCCAACCAGCTGGTGCTGAGCACCGGCGAGGTGGCCGAGCACGGCGGCCGCGCGGTGGAGGAAGTGGTGGCGACCATGGCCTCGATCAGCGCCGCGTCCGCGCGCATCGCCGACATCATCGGCGTTCGACGGCATCGCCTTCCAGACCAACATCCTCGCGCTCAATGCGGCGGTGGAAGCGGCACGCGCCGGCGAACAGGGCCGCGGCTTCGCCGTGGTGGCCTCGGAAGTGCGCTCGCTGGCGCAGCGTTCGGCAGCCGCGGCCAAGGAGATCAAGACCCTGATCTCCGACTCGGTGCAGGAAGTGGAGCAGGGCTCGACCCTGGTCAACCGCGCCGGCACCACCATGACCGAGGTGGTCGCCTCGGTGAAGCGGGTCACCGACATCATGGCCGAGATCTCCGCGGCCAGCGCCGAGCAGAGCGCGGGCATCGACCAGGTCAGCAAGACGGTGATGCAGCTGGACGAGGGCACCCAGCAGAACGCGGCATTGGTGGAAGAAGCCAGCGCGGCGGCCAAGAGCATGGAAGACCAGGCGGCGGAACTGGCGCGCGCGGTGGCGGTGTTCCGCCTCGCCGGCGGCGCCGCCATCAGCGTGGCACCAGCGATCGCGGCAAGGCCGCAGCCGGCCAGGCCGGCGGTGCGGGCTGTCGCCGTCGCCACCAAGCCCAAGCCGACGGTCCCGGTGCGGCAAGCGGCGGCCAAGCCACGCCCGATCCAGGGCGTGCCGGCGGACAGCGCGGAGTGGGAAGAGTTCTGAGCCAGTGCGGCGTGGTGGCGCCTGCCGCCACGCCGTGGCCGCTCCTGCAGGTGATGGCATCGCCTCGCATCCGAGGCGTATCGCCCCAGCTTTTTCATCCACTTTTTGCCTGTGGCTGCCTATGGTCGCAGCGACGGCGCGCCGGCAGTGCGGCGGTGGAGGAGGAGCCGAGTCGATGTTCTGGAAACGCAACAGCCTGTCGATCGTGTTGCTGGCGCTGAGCCTGCTGTTCATGGCCGCTCAGGCGTTGAGCGGCCATCAGGCCTACAACGAGGAACTGCGCCAGCAGGGACTGGCGGCGCTGCCGATGTGGCAGTACCTGCACAGCGGGCACTTCATCGGCGCGCTGTTCGAGAACTGGGAGAGCGAGTTCCTGCAGATGGGCATGTACGTGGTGCTGACGGTGAAGCTGCGCCAGTGGGGCTCGGCCGAGTCGCGGCCGCTGTCGCCAGGGCAGGAGGACGACGCCGTCGCGCCGGGCCCGGCGCCGTGGCCGGTGCGCGCCGGCGGCATCTGGCTGGCGCTGTACGAGCGCTCGCTGGCACTGGCCTTCGGTGCGCTGTTCCTGCTCAGCTTCGTCCTGCATGCACTGGGCAGTTGGCGCCACGAGGTGGCCGAGCAGGCCATGCAGCATCGGCCGCCGCCGTCCTTCTGGGAACACGCCAGCGGCGCGCAGTTCTGGTTCGAATCGATGCAGAACTGGCAGAGCGAGTTCCTGGCGGTGTTTGCGCTGGTGGTGTTGAGCATCTTGCTGCGGCAGAAGGATTCCCCGCAATCCAAGCCGGTGCACGCGCCGCATCGGCAGACCGGCGATTGATCGCGGCGCCGCGGGCGGTGTCGACCACGGGCAATGGCCCAGACATGCGAACGCCGCGATGCTTGTGCGTCGCGGCGTTCGGCGTCGTTGCGGTGGAACCTGCAGTGAAGCGCTAGCGCGCCACGCTGCCCTTGGTCGAACCGGCACCCGGGCCGGCGCCCAGGTCGGCACCGGTGGTCGGGTCGCTGTCCGGCTGCGACAGCGTACGCGCCGCCAGCGCCTGCACTGCGCTCTGTTCCAGTTCGCTCAGGCCCACGCTGGGCATCCCGCTGCCGCCATCCACCGCCACCTGGCGATTGCGGTCGGCAATGGACTCCCATTGGCTGCCGCTGTTCCAGGGCCCCTGCATGTCGCCGTCGCCCTGCGACATGTCGTAGTAGCGATCGGTGAAGGCCGGATCGCCCGGCAGCTTGCCTGGCGGGAAGTTCGGCTCGATCGCGTACAGCGCCTTCTCGAAGGATTTCTGGTGCGCTACCTCGCGGGTCATCAGGAAGGTCAGCGCATCGACGATGCCCGGATCGTCGGTGACGTTGATCAGGCGCTCGTAGACGATCTTGGCGCGCGCTTCGGCGGCGATGTTGGAGCGCAGGTCGGCCGTCGGCTCGCCGATACTGTCCACGTAGGCCGCGCTCCACGGCACGCCACTGGAATTGACCAGCGCCGGGCCGCCGCCGTAGAGAATCTGCTGGGTCTGGCTGGTGTTGTTGTTGAGGGTGAGGTTACGCATGTCCTCGGCTTCGGCCATGCCTTCGGACAGCACCGCCTTCGGCCCCTGATTGAGCATGGCGATGATCGAGCCGATGATTTCCAGGTGGCTGAGCTCCTCGGTGGCGATGTCGTAGAGCAGATCCTTGCGGCCGGGATCGACCTCGCCGATGGCCTGGGTGAAGTAGCGCATCGCCGCGGCGAGCTCGCCTTGCGGGCCGCCGAACTGTTCCAGCATCAGCGAGGCCAGCGCCGGATCGGGTTGTGCCACGCGGACCGTGTACATCAGCCGCTTGTTGTGCATGAACATGGGGTTCTCCTGGAGTCCCGCCCGAACGTCGTGACGACGCAATGGCGCGACCGACGGTCGCGCGTGGGGGATAGGCGTCTGGGACGGACGCTGCGACCCGCGCCGGCGGGCCGCAGCCGGGGCGGTCAGGCCGCCTTGCGCTTGCGTGCCGCTTCTTCGTTGCCCCCCTGCTCGGCCAGCAGGGTCAGCTTCTCGTCGGTGGACTTCTCTTCATTGAGCGTTTCCAACAGCCGGCTCAACGCATCGTCCATGCCCAACTGCTTGGCCATGGCGGCAAGTGTGCCGTAGGAGGCGATCTCGTAATGCTCGACCTTCTGCGCGCCGCCGATCAACGCGGCATCGCGCACCGGGCCGGCTTCGATCGACTCGATCACTTCCTTGCCTTCTTCCACCAGGCCTTCCATGGCGGCGCACTTGATCCGCTTCAGGCGCAGGTTGCCCTTCTCGACGATCTGGTCGATGCGTTCGATCTGGCCCTGGGTTTCCTCCAGGTGCGCTTCAAACGCCGCGCGCAGCGCCGGGTTGGTGGAGGCGCGCGCCAGCCGCGGCAGGGCCTTGGTCAGCTGCTTCTCGGCGCTGTAGATGTCCGACAGCTCGTGGATGAACAATTCGTCGATGGTCTTGACGGCCATGGGGAGTCTCCGGTCGATGATGGTGGGTGCTGCGGGGGAATGCGCACGCGTCGTGCGGTGCACGACGACGCTCAGTGCTTGGCGGTTTCGCCTTCGGTGCGTTCGCGCTTCAGGAACGCCAGGATCGTGGCTTCCTGGTGCTCGATCAGCCATTCGGCCATGGCGATTTCCTGGTCGAGGATGGCGGCGCAGATGTCGGCGATCTCGGTCTGCCCGGCTTCCTTGGCGGCGATCACCAGGGAGCGGTAGCTGGCGATCTCCATATGCTCGAAGGCGTAGCTCACACCCAGGCTCTTGGCCACCTCGTCGCTCATCATCGAATTGCCGGCGGCGTGCACCGAGGCCATTACGCTGGCGACGGTGCCCTTGATCGTCGGGATCGAGCCGTCCAGGATCTCGATGCAGCGCTTGACCTGTTCGGATTGATCGCGGGTTTCGTTGACGTGCTGCTCGATGCGCGCTTTCAGCTGCGGGTAGTGCTCCAGGCGGCCGGCGGTGGCAGTGAGCATGGTGTTGGCCTCCTGCTCCATGGCGTAGGCGTCCTGCAGCCACTTCAACAAGCGTTCGGTGTTGCTTCGGGTCATGGGTATCGCTCCAGATGGTGTGCGCGACGCACCTGCATCGCATCGCGCGTCCGTGTGTTTTTCCCCTGTGCGATCAACCTAGACTCGCCGCCGTTAGAGCAGTTGCAGCGCAGAGTGAATGCCGTGCGAGATGCCGTGTGAGGAGATGTACACGGTGGCGATACGCGTGATGCGCGGGTGCTGCATGTCTTTTGCGCTTGCGCTCGAAGGAGCGGCTTCGGTCGTGACAGGCCTTCATGGGAATGCCTGTCGCGACTGAAGCCGCTCCTAAAGAGGGGAGTGCGCTGGATCTGTGGCCTGCTAACGAGACAGCCGCAGGCGCGATGCGTGTGCTTGCGTGAGGATCACAGCGACAACATCAGGATAAGGCCTCTCGCGGCGAGAGCCGCACCTACAGCGCCGCCAGCCCGCAGCGCTTTTCCCATTCCCGATTCCCCACTTACGATTCCCGGCCTTACAGCGTCACCGCGCCACCCGAGATGGTCAGCAACGTGCCCGAGGTATAGCTCGAGGTATCCGCAGCCAACAGCACATAGGCCGAGGCCAGTTCCGCCGGCTGGCCAGGACGGCCGAACGGCGTCTGCTCGCCGAAGGTGCGCACCGATTCCTCATCCATGCCGGTGGGAATGAACGGAGTCCAGATCGGGCCCGGCAGCACCGCGTTGACGCGGATCTTCTTCTCGGCGAGCAGGCCGGCCAGGCCGATGGTCAGGTTGGCCAGCGCGCCCTTGGTCGCCGAGTACGGCAGGATGTTGGGCGTGGGCTTCTTCGAGTTCACCGAGGCGGTGTTGATGATCGACCCGCCCTCGGGCATGTGCGGCAGTGCCAGCCGCACCAGGTGGAATGGTGCATGCACGTTGGTGGCGAAGGTTTTCTCCCATTCGTCGAGGGTGATCTCGTCGAAGCTATGGAAATAGCGTTGGTAGGCCGCGTTGTTGACCAATACGTCGAGGCCGCCGAAGGCGTCGGTCACGGTCTTGATCAGGGTTTCGGCCTGCGCGCGGTCGCTGATGTCGCACGGATGCAGCAGCACGCGCACGCCGGCATCCTCGACCAGCTTGCCGATGCGCTCGGCGTCGTCCTGCTCGTCGGGCAGATAGGCGATGGCGACGTCGGCGCCTTCGCGCGCATAGGCGATCGCCACCGCGGCGCCGATGCCGCTGTCGCCGCCGGTGATCAGGGTGCGCTTGCCCTGCAGCAGGCCGTGGCCGACATAGCTGTCTTCACCGTGGTCCGGTTTCGGATCCATGGCCTGGGTCTTGCCGGGGAAGGATTGCTGCTGGGCCTTGAACGGCGGCGACGGATAGTTCGGAACGGCCATGTGCATGCCTCGTTGGGGGATGTCCAACGAGGGTGGGCAGGCGCAGGTAAAGCCGGGGCCAAGGCCATGTCGGCGGCATGTCACGATGCGGGCAAGCGCCCGTGCCGATGGCTGTCTGCGGTGGCGACGCCGCGGCGCCGCGAACTCAGCCGGCGGCGAGCGTGCGCGCGCCGACGATGATCATGCGCAGCATCGCGGTGATCTGCCGGATCAGCTCCGGATCCTTCTCCGGCGGCAGGTCCATCGCGGTGGCGCCCATCGCGAACACCAGCCGGGTGATCGCCTTGGACACCAGCGCCGGCTCGTGCAGCGGCGCGCCTTCCAGCGCGGCCAGGCGGATCAGGTCCACCCGCAGTTCGTCCTCGAAATAGTTCAGCTCGCGGTCCACCGCATGCTTGAACGCGTCCGAGCCGACCGTGCCCTCGCGTAACAGGACGTGCAGCAGCTTGTCGTCGGCGCGCAACTGTTCCATGAAAGTCTCAACGGAACTGAGGATGATGCTGCGGCGGTTTCCGGCGGCACGCTGCCGCGCCTGGCCGATGATGGTGCGCAGCGAGCTGCCGGCCAGGTCGATCAGCGCCACCGCCAGCTCGTCCATGTCGCGGAACTGGCGGTAGAAGCTGTTGGGGGCGATGCCGGCTTCGCGGGTCACCTCGCGCAGGCTCAACGTGGACACGCTGCGGTGCGGCCCGATCAGCTTCAGCGCCGCGGCCAGCAGGTCCTCGCGCGAGATCGCGCCCTTGCGGGCGTTCGGCGTGTCCGCGGACGGGGGAGGGGAGAGCGTCGTCATGGGCAGACCGGGCCAGGCAATGGGGGATGATAACGCCATTGCTGAATGCACAACTGTATAGACATCTGTATCTTCATCTGTATAGTGGACCCCATGAACGCTGCCCGCCGTCCCGCCAAGCTCCGCCCAGCCGCCCGCGCCCTGCGCGCCTGGGTCAAGCCGGACGTGTTCGATTTCTGGTCCACCCGCCTGCATCCGCTGTGGACCTGGCAGCGCCCGCGCGCCCGGCTGGTGCAGCGCGAGGCCGCCAGCAGCGACGCGGTGACCCTGGTGCTGCAGCCCAACCGCCACTGGCGCGGCCTGCGTGCCGGCCAGCACGTGGAACTGGGCGTGGAGATCGACGGCCGCCGGCTGCTGCGCAGCTACAGTCCCACGCCGTTGCCGGGCGGGCGCCTGGCGATCACGGTCAAGACCGTCGACGGCGGCCGGGTCAGCCAGTACCTGGCCGGCGCGGCGCGCATCGGCGAGGTGTTCGAACTCGGCCAGGCCTATGGCGAGATGGTGCTGCCGACCGCGCCGCACGGCCGCTGGCTGCTGCTGGCCGCCGGCAGCGGCATCACCCCGATGCGTGCGCTGCTGCGGCAACTGGCCGATGCCGGCATGCCGGCCGACGTCGACCTGCTGTACTGGGCGCGGCGCCACGACCAGGTCTGCTTCCGCGACGAACTGCAGGCGCTGGCCGCGACGCATCCGCGTTTCCGCCTGCACCTGGCCATCACCGGCGAAGGCGAAACGCCGGCGCCGCGCGTGGACACGCTGCCGCTCGACGCTCTGGGCGGCCTGGAGCAGGCGCAGGTGATGGCCTGTGGCCCGGGCGGCTTCGTGCAGTCCGCGCGTGCGCGCCTGCAGCACCGCGTGGCCCGCTTCCAGGCCGAAGCGTTCAGCCCGCCGCCGGCCCCGGCCGATGTCGAGCAGGGCACCGTGGCGGTGACCCTGGCGCGCAGCGGCCGCGTGCTGCAGCTGCCGCGCGGCCAGTCGCTGCTGACCGCACTGGAAGCGGAGGGCCTGCGGCCCAAGCACGGCTGCCGCATGGGCATCTGCAACAGCTGCGCCTGCGGCAAGCAGGCCGGCGTCACCCGTGATCTGCTCAGCGGCGCCCACGCCGCCGAACCCGGTTCGCTGAAGCTGTGCGTCAACAGCGCCAGCAGCGACCTGACCCTGGACCTCTGAAGGACTTCCCCATGGCGGCTCCCCGCAACCGCGCACTCACCCCGGCCGAACTGCAGGCCTTCGGCGACGAACTGGATGCGCTGCGCATGCGCACCCTGGCCGACCTGGGCGCGCGCGACGCGCGCTACATCCGCCGCATCGTCGCCGCGGTGCGCTACACCGGCGTGGCCGGCCGTGGGTTGCTGTTCCTCGGCGCCTTCGTGCACAGCGTGCTGGTGCCGGCGTGGATCGCCGGCGTGCTGCTGCTGACCCTGTCCAAGATCCTGGAGAACATGGAACTGGGCCACAACGTGATGCACGGCCAGTACGACTGGATGGGCGATACGCACCTGAACGGCAACACCTACGAGTGGGACATCGTCGCCACCGGCGACAACTGGCGCAAGACGCACAACTTCAAGCACCACACCTACACCAACGTGCGCGGCATGGACGACGACATCGGCTATGGCCTGCTGCGCATCTTCCCCGAGCAGCGCTGGCGCCCGTTCTACCTGGCGCAGCCGTTCATCGCGGTGGTGTTCGCGCTGCTGTTCGAATGGGGCGTGGCGATTCAGGACCTGCGCCTGGGCCGCTGGCTGGCCGGCAAGATGAAGCGCGGCGAATTGAAGCGGACGTTCCTGCCGGTCGGGCGCAAGATGGGCCGGCAGATCTTCAAGGACTACATCCTGTTTCCGGCGCTGGCCGGCCCGTTCTTCCTGCCGGTGCTGCTGGGCAACCTGGCCGCCAACGTGCTGCGCAGCATCTGGACCTTCGTGATCATCTTCTGCGGCCACTTCACCGCCGACGCCGAGACCTTCCCCAAGGAGTCGATCAAGAACGAGTCGCGCGGCCATTGGTACCTGCGGCAACTGCGCGGTTCCTCCAACCTGGCCGGCGGCAAGCTGCTGAACGTGCTGTCGGGCAACCTCAGCCACCAGATCGAGCACCATTTCTTCCCGGACGTGCCGGCCAACCGCTATGCGGCGCTGGCGGTGCAGGTGCGCGAGATCTGCGCGCGCTACGGCCAGCACTACAACACCGGCTCGCTGCCGCGGCAGTTCGGCCAAGTGGTGTGGCGGATCCTGCGCCACGCCTTCCCGAGCCGGCCACGCCCGGTGCGCGCGCTGCAGCCGGCGACGCAACAGGCCGGCTGAGCCTCGCGCACAGGTCAAGCAAACAGGCGGGGGCGACCCCGCCTTTTTCATTTGCCCGGCGCTGGCGCGATATGCACGCCTCGCTCACGGCGCGCTTCAGATCATCCTGGTGGCCTGCACATGCCGGGCACGGCGTTGCAGGCATCTCCCGTTGCAGGAGGGCCTGCGATGAAACCTGCCAAGCTGTTCAATGTCGTCGCTAAAAAAGCGTCCTATGCGGCCGGCACGCCATGGACGTTCTGCATCGCCGTGGCGATCGTGCTCATCTGGGGCCTCAGCGGCCCGGTGTTCGGCTTCAACGACACCTGGCAGCTGGTCATCAACACCGGCACCACCATCATCACTTTCCTGATGGTGTTCCTGATCCAGCACACCCAGAACGCCGACACCGCGGCGATGCAGATCAAGCTCGACGAGCTGATCCGGGTCAGCGCCAAGGCCAACAACGAGCTGCTGGACCTGGAAGAGCTGGACGAGAAGCGGCTGGAAGAAATCCGCAAGCAATACGAGGAACTGGCGCGCAAGGCCGGCGAGGAACTGCGTGCGCGCAATGCGCGCCACGGCGATGGCCGCGAGACCCACGATCGCCCCAAAGGCTGAGCTGACGCCCGCGCCCTGCGGATGGCGGAAGCAGCGTGTCGGCGGTGAGCGCGCGACACGCCGCTGCGCGTTGCAGGGATCAGGCCGGCACGGCGCCGTCCGGATCGTCTGTGGTCGCAGTCGTCGAGGCGCGCTCGGCGCCCTGCAGGGTGTCGCCATGCGGCGGCGTGGCCCGACCGTCATCCAGTTCGGCTGGTGGCATGGACGAGGCCGCGTCGGCCATGGTGGTGTGGGTGTTGCGGCGATAGGCGCGGATGGCGGCGTAAGCCGTGCCGGCCAGCGCAAGTTTCCAGAGTAGACCGGACATCGCAGGGCTCCAGTGCGGAAGGAACGGCCAGCGTCGGCCAGCGCGGGTGGCGCAGGCGTGCAGGTCGCGTGCGTGCGGCGTGGGCGTGCCGATCGGCGTCCCGGTCACTGCTCGCGCGGCCTTCATCGCAACTTGCATGCCGGCTAACGTGCGCCGGCCTAGCGTGATCCGCTCACACGCTTCTGCAGGAGATCGTCATGACGCAGCGCACTTCACCTCCCACCGGCACGCACGATGTCCGCCAGGCCGCCTACCGCGGCACGCAGGGCGATGTGTCCGCCGGCAGCGGCGTGCCGCGCGGTCGCGACCGCGACGTGCCGTCGCAGCCCATACCGCCGCCGCAGGCGCCTACGCCGCAGAATCACGGCGAGGACCGCAGCGGGCGCAGCCAGCCCAACCTGGGCCAGGCCGGAACGTATGGCGCCACCGGCGCACATGCCGGCGGCGCGCATGGCAAGGCCGCCACGCCGGGTGGCTATCACGAGGATGATGCGGACAATGCGGCGCACGATGCCGCCGCTGCACGCGGCGAAGACTAGCCGCACCGTGCGCTGAACATGGGGGCGGCAGGCGCCGGCTGCATCTGCTGCGCCACGCGTCGGTAACGCGCACGATGCGACCATGCCGCTCCCCACCCGGAGATCAGCACGTATGTCCAAGCAGACCATGGCTCGCCTGCTCGCCGAAACCCTGCACAGCGCGGGCGTGGAGCGGATCTGGGGCGTGACCGGCGACAGCCTCAACGGCTTGACCGACGCGCTGCGGCAGATGGACAGCATCGAGTGGATGCACGTGCGCCACGAGGAAGTGGCCGCCTTCGCCGCCGGCGCCGAAGCCGTGGTCAGCGGCAAGCTGGCGGTGTGCGCCGGCAGTTGCGGCCCGGGCAACCTGCATCTGATCAACGGCCTGTTCGATTGCCACCGCAGCCACCAGCCGGTGCTGGCGATCGCCGCGCACATTCCGTCCTCGGAGATCGGCCTGAGCTATTTCCAGGAGACGCATCCGCAGGAACTGTTCCGCGAGTGCAGCCACTACGTCGAACTGGTGACCAACCCGGCGCAGATGCCGGAAGTGCTGCAGCGGGCGATGCGCACCGCGATCCTGCGCCGCGGCGTGGCGGTGGTGGTGATCCCCGGCGACGTCGCCCTGCAGGAAATGCCCAAGGGCACGCCGACGACGTGGCCGGCGCTGGCCGCGCCGCGCATCCTGCCGGCCGACGCCGACGTGGCGAAGCTGGCCGATCTGCTGCAGGCGAGCAAGGCCACCACCTTGCTGTGCGGCAGCGGCTGCGCCGGCGCGCACGACGAGGTGGTGGCGCTGGCCGACGCGCTCGGCGCGCCGATCGTGCATGCGCTGCGCGGCAAGGAACATGTGGAGTGGGACAACCCGTTCGACGTCGGCATGACCGGCCTGATCGGCTTCAGTTCCGGCTACCAGGCCATGCTCAACTGCGACACGCTGCTGATGCTCGGCACCGATTTCCCGTACCGGCAGTTCTATCCCAAGGACGCCACCATCGTGCAGGTCGACAACGACCCGGCCGCGCTGGGGCGGCGCACGCCGCTGCAACTGGGCATCGCCGCCGACGTGCGCGAGACCATCGCCGCGCTGCTGCCGCGCCTGCAGCGTCGCGAGGACCGCGGCTTCCTGGAGAAGTCGCTGGCTCACTACCGCAAGGCGCGCGAGGGCCTGGACGACCTGGCGGTGGCCTCGGCCCCCGGCGAGCCGTTGCATCCGCAGTTCGTCACGCGCATGGTCGATGCGCTCGCCGACGCCGATGCGATCTTCACCTGCGACGTCGGCACGCCGACGGTGTGGGCGGCGCGCTACCTGACCATGAACGGCCAGCGCCGCCTGCTCGGCTCGTTCAACCACGGCTCGATGGCCAATGCGATGCCGCAGGCGTTGGGCGCGCAGGCGCAGTTCCCACGCCGGCAGGTGATCTCGCTGTCCGGCGATGGCGGTTTCACCATGCTGATGGGCGACTTCATCACCCTGGCCCAGCTCGGCCTGCCGGTGAAGGTGGTGGTCTACAACAACGGCTCGCTCGGCTTCGTGGCGATGGAAATGAAGTCGGCCGGCTACCTGGATACCGGCACCGACCTGAGCAATCCGGACTTCGCGGCGATGAGCAACGCCATGGGCATCCTGGGCCTGCGCGTGGACGAATCGGCGCAACTGGAGCCGGCCTTGCGAGAGGCGTTCGCGCATCCCGGCCCGGCGCTGGTGGACGTGCGCGTGGCTAGCCAGGAGTTGGCGATCCCGCCGGCGGTCAAGCTGGAACAGGCCAAGGGCATGGGCCTGTACCTGCTGCGCGCGGTGATGAGCGGACGCGGCGACGAGGTGATGGAACTGGTCAAGACCAACCTGCGCTGAGTCGCCGCAGGCACCGAGGCGCGGTTACGATCGCCGCGGTTCGCCCCGCCTCTTCCGTTGCGCCCAAGGACGTCCATGCCCCGTTCGCTGTTGCGGCAACTGCTGCTGATCTGGATCGTCATCGTCGCCGCCTGCGTGGGCATGGCGGTGGTGCTGGTCGGGCTGTACCGGCACAGCGAGGGCGTGCGCAGCGAACGCGCGCAGGCCGGGTTGCGCGAGGTGTGCACGCGCATGGTGCAGCGCTACAACGGCGCCAGCGCCGCTGCCCACGGCAGCGACGGCACCGGCCTGGCGGCGGTGGTGTCGCAGCTGGTGCTGGCCGATGCCGCCGGCGTGGAAGGCGGCTTCTGGGACCGCCAGCGCGGCTTCGTCGCCTATGCCTATCCGACCTACGACGGGACCGAGCACAAGACCGACGTGCCCTCGGCCGAGCGCAACGTCATTGTGTCCACCGTGCAGCGCGGGGTGGAGGCGCAGCACACGGTCGACTACCGCCGCGACGGGCAGCGCGAGAGCCTGCTGATCGCGGCCTGCCCGCTGGACCGCAATGCCGCGGCCTGGGCCATGACCCGCGTGGCCTCCAGCGACGCCGCCGCCAGTCTGCCGCTGGCGCTGGGGATGGCGCTGATCCTGGCGCTGGTGGTGGTGTCGGCGCTGGCGCTGGGCTGGGTGGTGCGGCGCTGGAGCCAGCGCCTGCAGGGCATCCAGCAGGCCCTGGCGACGCCGGCCGAGGTACCGCAGATCCCGCGTACCGGTTCGCCGGAACTGGACCGGCTCGGCGCCGCGGTCACCGACTATGCGCAACGCAGCGCGCAGGCCCTGGCCGAGACCCGCCGGCTCGGCGAGGAGCTGTCGCGGCACGAACGCCTGGCCGCGCTGGGGCGCATGACCGCGACCGTGGCGCACGAAATCCGCAACCCGATCGCGACCCTGCGCCTGGTGCTGGAAAACCAGATCGCCGCGCACGCGGACGGCGCCGACGACGCCCAGGCGCAACTGATGCTGGCGCAGATCCAGCGCCTGGACGGCGTGGTGGAAAGCCTGCTCGGCATGGTCCAGCCGATCCGCCTGCACCGGCAGACGGTGGCGCTGCAACCGTGGCTGCAGGCGCTGCTGGACCCGGCCGACTGGGACGGGCAGACACCGCCGATCGCGCTGCGCCTGCAAGCGGCGCCGGAGCAGTGGATGCTGGATCCGCAGCAGGCCGCGCGCGCCCTGCACAACCTGCTGCGCAATGCGCTGCAGCACGCCGCGCCCGGCACCGAGGTCACGTTGGCGGCGCAGGCCGAGAACGACCTGCTGCACCTGCGCGTGCGCAACCAGGGCGAGCCGGTGCCGGCGCCGGTGGCCGCGCATCTGTTCGAACCGTTCGCCAGCGGCCGCAGCGACGGCAACGGCCTGGGCCTGGCGCTGGTGCGCGAGATCGCCCGCGCCCATGGCGGCGAGGCGCACTACACGCATCGCGACGGCATCACCGAGTTCAGCCTGGAGCTGCCATGGCGCGCATCCTGATCATCGACGACGACCTGGCCTTCCTCAGCACCCTGCAGGCCACGCTGCGCTCGTTCGGCCACGATGTCGTGGCCGTGGCCGATCCGCGCGAGGGCCTGGCGCGCCTGGGCGAGGGCGGCCTCGACCTGGCCTTCGTCGATTTCCGCATGCCCGGCATGGACGGCATCGCACTGATGCGTGCGCGCCAGGACGACGCGCAGGCCATGCGCGTGCCGCTGGTGATGCTCACCGCGCATGCGTCCAGCGGCAACACCATCGAGGCGATGAAGCTCGGCGCCTTCGATCACCTGGTCAAGCCGGTGGGCCGCGCCGATATCGCCGAGGTGGTCGAGCGCGCCCTGCGCAGCCGCGGCGACGCCGCGCCGGACGCCGCAGCGGCCATGCCCGCCGAGGAAGACGACGCGCTGCTCGGCCACAGCGCGGCGATGCGAACCGTGCACAAGCGCATCGGCCTGGCCGCCGCGTCCGACCTGCCGGTGCTGATCACCGGCGAAACCGGCACCGGCAAGGAACTGGCGGCGCGCGCGCTGCACCGTGCCAGCGCCCGTGCCGCGCAGCCGTTCGTGGCGATCAATTGCGCGGCGATTCCCGCCGAGCTGATGGAGAGCGAGCTGTTCGGCTACCGCAAGGGCGCGTTTTCCGGCGCGGTGAGCGACCGCAACGGCCTGATCCGCGACGCCGACGGCGGTACCCTGTTCCTCGACGAGATCGGCGACATGCCCTTGCCGATGCAGGCCAAGCTGCTGCGTTTCCTGCAGGAAGGCGAGGTCTCGCCGCTGGGCGGGCGCGGCGCGCAGAAGGTGGATGTGCGGGTGATCGCCGCCACCCATCGCGACCTGCTGCAGGCGGTGGACGCCGGGCGCTTCCGCAGCGACCTGCGCTACCGGCTCAACGTGGTGCCGATCGAACTGCCGCCGTTGCGCGAGCGTGGCGACGACATCCTGCTGCTCGCCCAGCATTTCCTCGCCGCCGGTGCCAGCGCCCCGCAGACCCTATCGACGGCAGCGCAGGCGCGCCTGCGCGCCTATCCCTGGCCGGGCAATGTGCGCGAGTTGCGCAACGCCATGCAGCGCTGCCAGGTGCTGGTGCGCGCGCCGGTGGTCGAGGCGCACGACCTGGACGAACTGCTGGCCCAGCCCGCCGAGACGCCCACGACGCTCGATACCGACGCGCTGACCCTGCCGCAGGCGATCGCGCAACTGGAACGGCAGATGATCCAGGCGGCGCTGACCCAGGCCCACGGCAACCGCGCCGAGGCCGCGCGCCGGCTCGGCATCCATCGCCAGCTGCTGTATCGCAAGCTCGACGAGTATGGGTTGTAGGCGGCGCGCTGGCGCGCGCCGCCGGGATTGGGGATTTGGGATTGGGGATTCGTGAAAGCGCCTGACATCAGGCCGCGGCATCCGCTTTTACCAATCCCCAATCCCTAATCCCCAATCCCCTTCCAATCCACACCTGTCCGCAAAGCGGACAGGTGTGGATGGAACGGAGACACCGCCGACGCCATGTCAGCACAAGATTAATTTAAAAATCAATGACTTAAAAGTTGGCACGGCCTCTGCATTATCTCTCCTGCGAGCGGCGCCCCCTTGCCGCTCAGGAGGAACTCCCATGATCCGTCGTAGCGCACTCGCTCTGTCCCTGGTGCTGGCCACCGCCGCTGCTGCCGCCACCGCGC
>NZ_AQOJ01000398.1:0-721 GCF_000364685.1 Xanthomonas sp. SHU 166 | reverse complement strand
CCATGGCAGCCTGCGCCTCCGCCGCCGCAAGCGCCGCTTCGCGGGCCGCGTCATCGGCAGTGTATTCGCTCGGTGGCGCCGCGGCCTGCGCCGGGGAGACGGGAGCCGGCTTGCCGGCGGCAGGCAGCGCATGGCCGGGCTGGGCCACCAGGCGCAGCGGCGCCACGCCAAGCACGGCCACCGCGGTCAGGATCAGGGCCGCGCCCAGGCGCGGAAAAGCGGACGTGGTCTGCAGCATCAGCAATCTCCGTTTCAGGCTCAGGAAGGTCGGCGAAGCGCTGGCCAGGCCGGCGCTGGGCCGCGGTGCCACGCCCAGCTGCACCAGCAGCCGCGCGTAGTCGTGACGGCAATGGCGGTGGCCGGCGACCACGGCCGCATCGCAGGCCGCCTCGCGGGCCAGGGCGTACTCGCGGTTGGCCAGGTGCACCAGCGGATGGAAGAAGAACAGGTGCTGCGCCACCGCCGGCAGTAGCCCCCACCACAGGTCGCGGCGCTGCAGGTGCACCAGTTCGTGGGTCAGCGCCATGTCCAGATCGTCGGCGCGCAGGCTGTCCATACGCCGCGCCGGCAGCAGCAGCACCGGCTGCCACGGCCCGATCAGTTGCGGCGAATCGGTGCGCGCACACAGCCGCAGCTGCGGCGGCTGGCGCAGGCCGTGGGCCTCGGCCGCCAGGCGCAGCGCACCGAGCAGGGCGGTGTCGGTGCACGGCGCCGCCTCGCG
>NZ_AQOJ01000397.1:0-5585 GCF_000364685.1 Xanthomonas sp. SHU 166 | reverse complement strand
CCCCCGCCGGCACCGGCGGCGGCCGCGAGGTGTACCTGATCGACAACAACATCAAGGTGCCGTACTCCGACCAGTTCAGCCTGGGCATGCGCAACATGCTGCATTTCTGGGGCAACGACTGGTACACGGACGTGACCCTGAGCCGCATCGTCAGCGAGGACGGCTTCGTGTTCCTGCGTGGCAACCGCCGTGCCGACGGCTCGTTCTTCCTGCCCGGCACCACCTCCGGCGTGCCCACCGATTCGCCCAACGGCTACAGCGCGATCGTGCTCGGCACCAACGGCCTGAAGACGCGCAACAACCAGCTGGCGCTGAAGCTGGACAAGCCCTACGACAAGGAGTCCGGCTGGGGCCTGACCGTGGCCTACACCTTCTCCGACGCGAAGGAAAACCGCCAGTACGGCGAGCACTATGCGCTGGACCAGCCGTCGATGGCCGGCTACGGCTGGCGTGAGGCCGGCGGCATCCCGAAGAACCGCCTGGTGGTCACCGGCATCTACGATCTGCCGTACGACGTCACCCTGTCGGCCAAGCTGTCGCTGGCCAGCCAAACCCCGCGCTACGGCACCAACTGCCTGGCGGGCAACGACCAGTGCTATATCATTCAGTACAAGCCGGACGCCACGCTGGGCTACAAGGAATTCAGCCTGGCGGCGAACAAGGAATGGGATACCGGGTCGGGCATCAAGTTCAACGTGCGCGCCGATGTCATCAATCTGTTCAACTGGACCAACTACGCGGACTACAACACCGCAACCGGAACGTACGCCGATCTGAATACGGCGTTCGGTACGCCGAACGGCGTGCTCGCCTCGCCGATGCGGACGTTCAAGCTGTCGTTCGGCTTGAACTGGTAAGCAAGGTCGCCGCGGCTCCCGTGCACCGGGGGCCGCGGCGATGCGGAAGTGGGGTATTTTTTGCGTGCATGTAAACGATTTCACGGGGGGCACGATGAAGAAGCAGCGCAGGTTCATCAGGTTTTCGTTGATGGTGATGGCAGCAGGGGTGCTGCTGACGGCGTGTAAGAAGGTCGAGGAGCCGAAGGCGGTGGAGAAGAAGCCGGTGCAGGTGATCCTGGTCGAGGCGGAACTGCCGCCCAAACCGCTGAAGCCAGAGCTGCCGCAACTGTTCAGCGACATCGAGCGGCGCACTTTCCAGTTCTTCTGGGACACCACCAACGACACCAATGGCCTGACCCCCGACCGCTTCCCGTCGCGTCCGTTCGCCAGCATCGCGTCGGTGGGGTTCTCGCTGACGGCGTATCCCATCGGCATCGAGAACGGCTGGATCAGCCGGACCCAGGCGGTGGATCGCACCCTGACCACGCTGAAGTTCTTCCGCGATGCGCCGGTCGGCCCGCAGCGCACCGGCAAGGCCGGCTACAAGGGCTTCTATTACCACTTTCTGGACATGCAGAACGGCCACCGTTACGACAGCTGGGTGGAGCTGTCGAGCGTGGATACCGCCCTGCTGATGATGGGCGTGCTGTTCGCGCAGTCGTACTACGACGGCGACGACCCGCGCGAGAAGGAGATCCGCGAGATCGCCGACACGCTGTACCGGCGCGTGGACTGGACCTGGCTGCAGCAGCGCGATCCGCTGATCTCGATGGGCTGGTTCCCCGAAAGCGGCTTCATCAGCCACGACTGGATGGGCTACAACGAAGCGATGATGCTGTACGTGCTGGCCTTGGGATCGCCCACCCATGCGGTGAGCCCGGATGCGTGGACGGTGTGGACCCGCACCTACAACAACGACTGGGGCGTGTACTACGGCCAGGAATACCTGTCGTTCGGGCCGATGTTCGCGCACCAGTACAGCCATGTCTGGATCGACTTCCGCGACATCCAGGACCAGTACATGCGCGAGCGCGGCATCGACTACTTCCTCAACAGCCGCCGCGCGGTGCTGGCGCAGCGCGAGTACGCCATCGCCAATCCGATGAAGTGGAAGGACTACGGCGAGAACGTGTGGGGCCTGACCGCCAGCGACGGGCCGCAGAACACCGAGCAGGAGTATCGCGGCGAACAACGCCAGTTCCGCCACTATTCCTCGCGCGGCGCCGGCCTGCGCGAGAACTTCGACGACGGCACCATCGCGCCGACCGCGGCGGTGGCCTCGCTGGTGTTCGCGCCGGAAGTGGTGATTCCGGCCACCGAGGAGATGCACAAGCGCTACGGCGACTTCATCTACTCCAGCTACGGCTTCCTGGATTCGTTCAACCCCAGCTTCAACTACGATATCCCGCTCAAGACCGGGCGCGTCGTGCCCGGACGCGGCTGGGTCTCCAGCGACTACATCGGCATCGACCAGGGCCCGATCCTGACCATGATCGCCAACTACCGCAACGAGTTCGTCTGGAACGTGATGAAGAAGAACAAGTACATCCGCACCGGACTGGAGCGCGCCGGCTTCAGCGGCGGCTGGCTGACTCCGGAGGGCGAGGCGCAGCCGGTGCCGAAGAAGGACGAGCAGGCCGCCGCGGCGCGGGCGATCGGCATCGCCGAGTCGCGCGCCGCCGCTGCGCAGGCGCAACAGAACCCCGACCAGCGCCAGCCGCAGAAGCCCGAATGAGCGCAGCACGCATGATCGGTCGTTGGGTGTCGCTGGGCTTGCTGATGGTGGCCGTGTGCGGGTGCGCGCGCGCGCCGCAGGGCGAGGTGGTGCGATTCTGGGCGATGGGCCGCGAGGCCGAGGTGGTGGCCGAGCTGATCCCGGAGTTCGAGAAGGAGAATCCCGGCATCCACGTGGACATCCAGAACATCCCGTGGACCGCCGCGCACGAGAAGTTGCTGACCGCCTTCGCCGCCGACGGCCTGCCGGACGTGTGCCAGCTGGGCAACACCTGGATCCCGGAATTCGCCGAACTGGGCACGCTGCAGCCGCTGCAGCCCTATGTCGACCGCTCCAAGGTGGTCGACCCGAAGGACTACTTCCCCGGCATCTGGGACACCAGCGTCATCGATGGCCAGCTCTACGGCATCCCCTGGTACGTGGACACGCGCCTGCTGTTCTATCGCAAGGACATGCTGCGCGACGCCGGGGTGACCAAGCTACCGCAGACCTGGGCCGAGTGGGAGCAGGCGATGGCGGCGGTGAAGAAGCATGTCGGGCCGAAGCGCTACGCCATCCTGATGCCGCTCAACGAGTTCGAGCAGCAACTGTCGCTGGGCCTGCAGCTGCCCGATCCGCTGCTGCGCGACCACAACAACTACGGCAACTTCGAAAGCCCCGGCTTCCGCAAGGCGCTGGCGTTCTACGCCAACATGTTCGACCAGGGCTGGGCGCCGAAGATGTCGGAGACGCAGATCTCCAACGTCTGGGACGAATTCTTCAACGGTTTCTACGCGTTCTACATCTCCGGCCCGTGGAATATCCGCGAGTTCCGCAAGGTGCAGCCGGCTGCGCTCAAGGACCAGTGGGGCACCATGCCGCTGCCGGGCCCGGACGGCCCCGGCGCCGGCATCGCCGGCGGCACCAGCCTGGTGATCTTCCGCAAGTCCGAGCACAAGGACGCGGCGTGGAAGCTGATCGAGTTCCTGTCGCGGCCGCAGATCCAGGCGCGCTTCCACGCGCTGATCGGCGACATGCCGCCACGGCGCAGCACCTGGGCGTATCCGTCGCTGGCCGACGATCCGCTGGCGCATGCGTTCCGCGATCAGTTGGAGCGGGTCAAGCCGGCACCGAAGGTGCTGGAGTGGGAGCGCATCGTGCAGGAGATGCGGCTGGCCACCGAGCGTGTGGTGCGCGGCGGCGAACCGCAGGAGAAGGCGATGCGGGAACTGGACAAGCGGGTCGACGAGATCCTGGAGAAACGCCGCTGGATCCACCAGCAGCATCGCGAAGGCACGGCGGCGCCGGCCGCGGGAGCGGCGCCATGAAGCGCGGTTCCCTGATCGGCTGGCTGTTCGCCGGCCCGGCGCTGATCGTGATCGGCGTGTTCTTCGGCCTGCCGGTGCTGTCGGCGCTGGCGCTGAGCGTCACCGACTTCGACCTGTATTCGCTGGCCGACCGCCACAACCTGCGCTTCGTCGGCTTCGGCAACTACATCGAATTGCTGCAGACGCCGATGTTCTGGAAGTCGCTGTGGAACACCACGTACTTCGTGATCGTCGGCGTGCCGCTGTCCATCGGCGCCTCGCTGGGCGCGGCGCTGCTGCTGAACGCGCCGGTGGCGCGCTTCAAGGCGCTGTTCCGCACCGCGCTGTTCGCGCCGGTGGTGACCACGCTGGTGGCGGTGGCGGTGATCTGGCGCTACCTGTTCCATACCAGCTACGGCCTGGTCAACTACGGCCTGGCGCATCTGGGCATCGGCCCGATCGACTGGCTCGGCGACCCGCACTGGGCGATGCCGACCATCATGCTGTTCGCGGTGTGGAAGAACTTCGGTTACAACATGGTGATCTTCCTCGCCGGCCTGCAGGCGATCCCGCAGGACCTGTACGAGGCCGCGCGCATCGACGGCGCCTCGAAGTGGCGGCAGTTCCTGCACATCACCCTGCCGATGCTGGGGCCGGTGCTGCTGGTGGTCGGGGTGATCACCGTGTCCGGCTACTTCCAGCTGTTCGCCGAACCCTACGTGATGACCCGCGGCGATCCGCTGCAGAGCACGGTCAGCGTGCTGTATTACATGTTCGAGGAAGGCTTCAAGTGGTGGAACCTCGGCCGCGCGTCGGCAGTGGCGTTCCTGCTGTTCCTGATCATCCTGGGAGTGACGACGGTGATGCTGCGCTTCGGCCGCAAGAGGGACCTGGTATGAGCCGGGAGATCGGCGCCTCGCGCTGGAACACGCTGCTGGTCAACGGCGGGCTGCTGCTGCTCGCCGTGATCAGCCTGGCGCCGCTGTTGTGGATGGTGTCGGTGTCGTTCATGCCGGCCGGGCAAGCGAGTCGCTTCCCGCCGCCGATGCTGCCCACCGGCGCCACCCTGGCCAACTACGGCGAGCTGTTCTCGCGCACCGGCATGGCCCGCAACTTCGCCAACAGCCTGCTGGTGTCGTGCGCGATCACCTTCGGCTCGCTGCTGATCAACACCATGGCCGGCTATGCCTTCGCCAAGCTGCGCTTCGTCGGCAAGGAGCGGATCTTCCAGATCCTGCTGGCGGCGCTGGTGATCCCGGCGCAGGTGGCGATGCTGCCGCTGTTCCTGCTGATGAAGCAGCTGCACCTGGTCAACAACTTCGGCGGCGTGGTCGTGCCGGCGCTGGCGACGGTGTTCGGCATCTTCCTGGTGCGCCAGTACGCGCGCTCGATCCCGGACGAGCTGCTGGAGGCCGCCCGTATCGACGGTGCCGGCGAGCTGCGGATCTTCTTCCAGATCGTGCTGCCGATGCTCAAGCCGGTGCTGGTGACGCTGACCATCTTCACCTTCATGGCGGCGTGGAACGACTTCATGTGGCCGCTGATCGTGCTGACCGACCAGGAGCACTACACCTTGCCGGTGGCGCTGGCGGCGCTGTCGCGCGAGCACATCATGGACGTGGAGATGATGATGGCCGGCGCCGTGGTCACGGTGGTCCCGGTGCTGGCGCTGTTCCTGGCGCTGCAGCGCTACTACATCCAGGGCCTGCTGCTCGGCAGCGTGAA
>NZ_AQOJ01000396.1:0-493 GCF_000364685.1 Xanthomonas sp. SHU 166 | reverse complement strand
ATCGATGCGGAACATCGAGCGCCACTGGCGCGCGTTGCGCCGAACGCCCGGCCATGGATGGCTGGGCCGGGTCGTCCGGAGCCGATCGGTTGCGCCAGGGATGGCATGGGAAACAGGCGAGTGCGGCGACGCGCTTGCGAGCCATTGGCTCGCGCGTTCGCGAACGCCTGGCCATGGATGGCCGGGCCGGACGTTCTGGTGTGGGATGGTTGCGCCATGGACGGCAGCATCGATGCGGAACATCGAGCGCCACTGGCGCGCGCGTTCGCGAATGCCTGGCCATGGATGGCAAGGCCTGACGTGTAGGAGCGGCTTCAGCCGCGACAACATGCAAGGCGATGCCGTGGCGCGCCGATGGGTGCGATGCCCGCTGGGATGCACAGATACATACAAGCAGACACGCAACGAAACGACAGCGACGGGGAAGGCGATGAGGGACGGGATGGCGATGACGTGCGCACGCGCGATGCTGGCGATGCTGGGGCTGGGGGCC
>NZ_AQOJ01000395.1:0-622 GCF_000364685.1 Xanthomonas sp. SHU 166 | reverse complement strand
CGCCTCGGCCTGCCGCAGCAACTGCCGCGCGTGCCGCAACAGCGCGGTGCCGGCCGCGGTGAGGCCGACGCCACGCGGGCCGCGCGCGAACAGCGCGACGCCGAGCTGCGCCTCCAGCGCGCGGATGCGTGCACTGGCGGCGGCCAGCGACAATGCTGCGCGGTCGGCGCCGGCGGTGATGCTGCCGGCCTCGGCCACCGCCAGGAACAGCCGCAGATCGGTGAAATCCAGGTGCATCGATGCTCCCGCCTTCGTCGTTGCCGAAGTCTGCCTGAAGCATTCGCGCATTGTCCGGCTGCCGCGGCGCGCCGATGCTGGATGCCATGGACACCCTCGCACCGCATCTGCTGCCGATCGCCCTGGTCTTCCTGCTCGCCGGCGGCGTCAAGGGCGTGGCCGGCATGGGCCTGCCGACGGTGGCGATGGGCCTGCTGGGACTCTGGCTGACGCCGACCGAGGCCGCGGCGCTGCTGGCGCTGCCGTCGCTGCTGACCAACCTGCAACAAGCCTGGGGCGCAGGCACCGGCGCGCTGCTGCGGCGACTGTGGCCGCTGCTGGCGTGCATCGTCGCCGGCACCTGGTGCAGCGCCGGCGTCCTCGCCGACGCGGACCCGCGGCTGGG
>NZ_AQOJ01000394.1:0-10792 GCF_000364685.1 Xanthomonas sp. SHU 166 | reverse complement strand
CCCAGGGCCAGACCACCGAGGTCGGCGTGACCCCACCCGGCGGCTCCCGTCAGGTGCTGCTGAACCAGGCCACCTACTATCCGTTCGGCCCGGTCGCTGGCTGGACCTACGGCAACGGCCGTCCGATGCAGCGCGTGCTGGACCAGGACTACCGCCCGCTGGCCGTCAACGACACCCGTAGCGATGGGCTGGCGGTGGGCTTCGCGTTTGATCCTGTCGGCAATCTCAGCGCGCTGACCGCACCAGGCAACACCGCACCGGTCATCAAACTGGACTACGACCCGCTGGGCCGGCTGACCGCGTTCAAGGACGGCCCGACCGATACGGTGATCGACGGCTACACCTATGACGCCACCGGCAACCGCCTCAGCGCCAAGGTCAACACCACCACCCAGACCTACAGCTATCCGACCACCAGCCACCGCCTGAGCAGCGTCGCCGGTACCGCACGCAGCTACGACGCGGCCGGCAACACCACGGCCATCGGTGGCACGGCCGTCCAGTATGTGTATGGAGCAAATGGCCGACTGACACAGGTCAAGCGCAGCGGCACGGTGGTGGCGAACTACGCCTACAACGGCCGCGGCGAGCAGGTGCGGCGGGTGAGCAAGACCAATGTCTACACGCTGTACGACGAGAGCGGCCACTGGCTGGGCGACTACGACAACAACGGCGCCGTCGTGCAGCAGGCGATCTGGCTGGACGACCTGCCGGTCGGCGTGCTGGCCAAGACCACGCTGCGCTACGTGCAGCCGGACCACTTGGGCACGCCGCGCGCGGTGATCGACCCGGTTCGCGACGTGGCGATCTGGCGCTGGGACCTGAAGGGCGAGGCCTTCGGCGCCACCGCCCCGGACCAGGATCCGGATAAAGATGGCACCGCCTTCGTGTTCGATATGCGGTTCCCCGGGCAGCGCTATGACGCGCTGAGTGGACTCAACCAGAACTACTTCCGTGACTATGAGCCTGGTACCGGGCGGTATGTGCAGAGTGATCCGATTGGCTTGAAGGGTGGGCTGACCTCCTATGCTTATGCCGCAAGTAGCCCGATGGCTGCTATTGACTCACTGGGACTTAGAGACGTTGTGGTTGTCGTCTGGCGTGGTCAAATTTATCCATTCTCAGTCGGGCATGTATTCGTTGGTGAAACAAATGGCGATGTGATTTTGAGTCAATTTCCATTGCCGCATGCGACTCATGGCGAAAATATGACTTATGACTGGTTTGCGACATTGAAGGCAGAAGGTCGTCCGCCTGACAGCATCTGGAAGGTAAGTATTCCTAATGAAAAGAATTTTGATTCAACCGTGGAAAATCTGCGAAACAGACCTTTTTGGGATGCCATTCCGCATGAGAATGAGACGAATTGTTCGGTTGCTGCCTATTCCGCTCTTGAGTCCGGTGGGGTGAGGATTTACGGAGGAAGCTACATGCCTGGAGCTGTTGATACTGCGTTAAAGGGCCAGTTTCTACTTGGAAATTCCGCTGTTACCCCACTCCCAGAGGTGCCTTGGTAATGGTTGCCATTTCTAGGGCGGGTTTGCTGCTTTCTGGATTATTCTTTTTAATTTTTTTAATCTCTTCCTTTTCGGTTTATATGGGAAATTGGCAATCAGTTTTCCTCATTTGGATGATGACATTGCCGTTTTCTTTGGCATGCCACGAATTGTTAGGATGGCTTCAGGCATCATTTGGCTTTTCGAATGAGGCTCGTGCTTGGTTTGAGTTGGCTTTATTGGGTGTGGTAGGTGTGGTGGAGTTTTATTTTATAGGATTCTGGGGATGGAGAGGCTGGAAAAAAAATTGAGATATTATTTAATATAAATTTGCAACTTGCCTTCTCTGTGCGTTGCTCGTAGTGATAGACCCGGTCCGCGGCGTGGCGATCTGACGCTGGGTTGAGTGAAAAAGCATCGCATTGGCCTTGCTGGAAGTTGTAGGGACTGGCAAGGTGGAAAAAGAAAATGACCTCTGAATTTTCTAGCTTGAAGAAGCGCGCAGAGCGTGGCGATGTGTCCGCTCAGTCTGTAGTCGCTATTTCTTATGCGTCAGGTGATGGTGTTCGGGCTGATTTGGTGCTTGCTAGATAGTGGTACTCACAGGCTGCCGAGGAAGGTGATGCCGAAGCTTACTTTAATGTTGCAGCAATGGTCTTAGATGGTGAAGGTGGGGCTAAATCAAAGCGTAAAGCTAACGCTCTTATGCGAAAGGCTTCCCTTTTATGGTCCGGCGACGCTAGTGTTTTGGATTGGTGAGGCGGCTGTACAGGCATGTAAGGATGAAATCGCTGTTACGCATTTTGCACGTGCACTGGTTCAGGGTGACATCCGTGGTGCGAAAGGTATTTCTCTATTGCTATCTCGTAGTCGGCTTGGGCCTGCTGGAAAGTGGAGCGATCTCATTGCTCGGGAATTGAAAAAGGGTGGGGTTGAATTTTAATGTTATCGGGATTCCTTATGCAATGACACTGCAATGCAAATTTTTGGTCGCTTCACCTTATTTAGTCGTCGATTCCATGTCGATCTGTCAATGATAGTTGGGGGTTTTTTTGAGGTCTATACTTGCGTTAGTTATTGAAAATTCTCGATTTTAACTTCAGAGGTGGCGATTGAAAATATTCAGCTTCCGTGCTTTGGGTTTGCTACTTCGGTCATTGCTGTAGGATCTTATGAGATAATGGAGTGAGCAGCTTTGCGAAACTGAGTATTGTTCGATAGCGCCATGATGCGAATTGAATTTCGAGACGACTTCAAAGGCGATGATGTATTGATACTGATGGGTGCGGTGCAGGATGTGCGGGCGCTGAGTGCAGGTCTGCTTGCATGGAGCATATGCCCAAGCGAAGTGCTTCTGTCCTCGATACTGCCTGCATGCGATGGTGTAGAAATTACGTTGCAGCGACACGGCTCGCCGCATGCCAGAATGGCGAGCGATTCGCTTCCTGGCGTCCTATGGCGCATCGGCAAGGATGCTGCCCGTCAACTTGCCGACCTCATCGGCCAACTCTCCCGGCATCCACGGCCAGCGCATCTCTATCTTGATTTTGAGGGCTATACGCGGACCATCATCATTTCGATGGATGAGTACTGATAATCCGGCGTTTTTGAGGTGTAGCGCCGATGTGACATTGCAGGGCGACTATGGGAGCATGCCGATGAACTTGATAAAAGGCCGAGCGTGCTTTGACGCGATACTGTAGGGGCGTGCGGACCCCCAAAGCGCTGTTTGACGCAAGCAGGTATTCAATCCCCTCTTACCCTGCCGCATGATGCAAGGCTACGCGCCCACCATCCCGCGCGCCCTCCCAATGCTGGAGCCTTCCCATGCCGCAACGCCGCCAATTCCTTAAAACCGCCGCCTTCGGCGCCTTGGCCGCCGGGCTTGGGGGTGTGCTGCCGGGCGCGCGCGCCGCGGCGAAAGCCAAGGCCAAGACCAATGTCGGCCCCTTGCCACGCGGCGCAGCACGGGTGATCTCGACTTGGGACTTCGGCGTCGCCGCCAACCAGGCGGCATGGCAGGTGCTGTCGCGCGGTGGTGCGGCGCTGGATGCGGTGGAGGCAGGAGTGCGGGTGCCGGAGGCCGATCCGGACAATCACACGGTGGGGCTGGGCGGCTATCCGGACCGGGATGGGCGGGTCACGCTGGATGCCTGCATCATGGATCACACCGGCGGCTGCGGGTCGGTCGCGGCGCTGGAGGACATCGTGCATGCGATCTCGGTGGCGCGGCGGGTGATGGAGAAGACGCCGCATGTGATGCTGGTCGGCGATGGCGCGCTGCAGTTCGCGCTGGCGCAGGGCTTCGAGCGTACCAAGCTGCTCACGCCTGAGTCGGAACAGGCGTGGAAGGAATGGCTGAAGACCTCGCACTACGCGCCCGAGGCCAATATCGAGAACCGCGCCTATCGCCGCGGCACGCTGCCCGGCGGCAAGGACAATCACGACACGATCGGCATGCTGGCGCTGGATGCGCACGGCAATCTGTCCGGGGCCTGCACCACCAGCGGCATGGCCTGGAAGATGCACGGGCGGGTCGGCGACAGCCCGATCATCGGGGCGGGGCTGTACGTGGACAACGAGGTGGGCGGGGCGACCTCGACCGGTGTCGGCGAGGAGGTGATCCGCAACGTCGGCAGTTTCGCGGTGGTGGAGATGATGCGGCAGGGCAAGAGCCCAGCCGAGGCCTGCCGCGAGGTGGTGATGCGCATCGTGCGGCGCAAGCCGGAACTCACCCGCGATCTGCAGGTGGGGTTCCTGGCGATGAACAAGCGCGGCGAGGTCGGTGCGTTCGCGATCCAGCCCGGTTTCAGTTATGCGGTCTGCGATGCGCAGCGGCAGGATCTGCTGCTGCCCGGGCAGAGCCATTTCGCGGCGCCGGCGGCATGAGCGCGATGGTGCCGATGGGCTTGGAAGTGGCCGCCGATGCGATCGGCTCGGCGCTGGCCGCGCAGGACGGCGGGGCGATGCGGGTGGAACTGTGTGGCGGTCTGGATGGCGGCGGGCTGACACCGTCGTTCGGCACGCTGGCGGCGGTGCGCGATCGGTTGCGCATTCCGCTGTATGTGCTGATTCGTCCGCGGGTCGGCGATTTCGTGTTCGACGCGGCGGAAGTGGAGGCGATGCGCCGCGACGTGGAGCAGTGCGTGCGCCTGGGCTGCGACGGCGTGGTGCTCGGCGCGCTGACCACGGACGGCGAGGTGGACACGGCGACGATGCGCGAGCTGATCGCCGCGGCCGGGCCGCTCGGCGTCACCTTCCATCGCGCCTTCGATGTCAGTGCCGATCCGCGGCGTGCGCTGGAGGATGTGATCGCGCTGGGCTGCGAGCGGCTCCTGACCTCCGGTGCGCGCGAGACCGCGGAAGAGGGCGCCGACCTGATCGCCGAACTGGTGCAGCAGGCCGGCGCGCGCTTGAGCGTGATGCCGGGATCTGGCGTCACCGAGGCCAATCTGGCGCAGTTGCGTGCACGCACTGGCGCGCGCGAGTTCCATGGCTCGGCGCGTGGGCCGCTGGCGTCGCGGGCGACGTCGCCGCATCCGCATGTGCGCAGCCTCGGCGGCGACCGCATGCAGACCGATGTGGCGCGGGTGCGGCGGATGGTGGCGTTGTTGGAGGAGCCGGGACCGGGGACCCGGGGCCCGGGACCCGGAACGCCGCATCCCGCAGCCTGATCTGTCTCCGCTACGGCAGCGCTTTGCTCTTGCTTTCCCGGGTCCCCGGTCGCGGGCCCCGGGTCCCGAGCAAGATTCACCTGCCGCCAGCAGGCGCCGTTGACCCAACTCCCAGCCGCTTCGGATCCAGCACCACATGCTTGATCCGCGTGCGCTTCCACGTGTAGCTGATGTGCACCTGGCCGTCGCGGGTCTGGATCACCGCGGGGTAGGAGAACTCGTCCTTGGGGCTGTCTTCCAGGGTCAGCACGCGGGTCCAGTGCAGGCCGTCGTCGGACAGGGCGACGGCGAGCACGCCGCGGCCGTCCCACCAGTCCTTGCCGGCCTCGGTCGGGTTGTAGACCAGCAGCGAGCGGCCGTCGGCCAGCACCACGGCGTCGGTGCCGGAATTGGGATTGGCCAGGTCGAGCAGGGTCATCGGTTCCCAGGTGCGGCCGTTGTCGCGCGACCAGGTGCTGAACACGTGGTTCTGCTGGCTGCGGCCCACCGCCTGCAGGCGGCCGTCCTGGTGCAGCAGCACGCTGGGCTGGATCGCGCCGATCCTGGCCGGGTCGTTCATCGCCGGGCCGCGCGTCCAGTGCGCGCCGTTGTCGTCGGACCATTCCATGTGCGCGACCCAGCCGGTGTCTTCGCTGCTGCTGGGGCTGAGGATGCGGCCGTCGGGGAGCTGCACCGGCTTGTTCTTGATCGGGCCGAGGATGCCGTCGGGCAGGCGCTCGGGCGTGGACCAGTGATGGCCACCATCGCTGGACGTGGTCTGCATGCCCCACCAGCGCTTCGGGTCCGGACCCACCTTGTAGAACAGCCGCAGCGGTCCTTGGGCAGGCTGGAACAGCACCGGATTCCAGGTCGGCAGCGGTGCGCCCTGCGCCTGCGCGCCGTCGGCGACGCGCTGCGCCGGTTGCCAGCCGTGCGCGTCGCGGCGCGCCACCCAGATGGCGACATCGTCGGCGCCTTCGTGGCGCCCGCCGAACCAGGCCGCGAGCAGGCCGTCGCGGGTTTCCACCAGGGTCGAGGCGTGGCACTGCGCGGTCGGCGCCTGTGCGTTGACGAATTCGCTGTAGACGATGGGCGAGGGCGGCACCTGCGGTGGGGCGACGGCGGCCGGACCAGCGATGGCGCGCACCGCGAACAGCGACAGCAACGGAAACAGCGAAGGCGACATCATGTGGTACGGTCCTGGCCCGCAAATTGGGATACCTATTTATCATCAATTAAATACCATATCCTGACACCGCCGGTAGGGCCGCCTGTCTGCCCGACCGACGATTGCGCGGAATCGCAATGCCGGACCGTCCGCTCTCTCCGCTCCGCCGGCTGGCCGCATTCGGCCTGAATGTTCTGGCCGCGCCGCCGCTGCTCGCCGAGAACTTCGCCGAGGTCAAACCCTTGCCGCAGCAAGTGGCCTGGCAGGACCTGGAATTCGGCGTGATCGTGCATTTCGGCACCAACACCTTCCTGGACCGCGAATGGGGCGACGGCACCGCCAGTCCCAAGGTCTTTGCACCGGACCAGGTGGGCCCGGCGTAGTGGTTCCGCGCCTCCAAGGCGGCCGGCGCCAAGTACCTGATCCTGGTCGCCAAGCACCATGACGGCTTCGCGCCGTGGCCCACCGAGGAAAGCGCCTACTCGGTGAAGAACAGCCCGTGGCTCGGCGGCAAGGGCGACCTGGTCAAGATGACCAGCGAGGCCGTGCGCAAGGAAGGCGTGGGCTGCTGTGGTTCTGGCACCCGAACAGCGCCAGACGCTGAAGAGCGTCGACGAGCCTGGTGCAGATCTGGGAAGACAGCGTCGGCCGCGGCGGCCAGTTGGTGCTGGGCATCGCCCCGGACAAGCGCGGCCCGCTGCCCGTGGCCGACGTCAAGCGGCCGGAGGAAATGGGCCAAGCGCTACGGGCGCCGACCGCAACTTGGTGCACTCCCGCCTCAAGAACGACGACGGCATCGCTGTGGCGGTGGACGGCGACCGCGACACCTTCTGGAACGCGCCGGACGGCTCGCACCACGCCACCCTGGAACTGCATTCAAGCAGCCGGTGACCTTCGACACCGCGCTGTCGATGGAATGGTTCAACAATGGCCAACTGGTGCAGAAGTACGCAGTGGAAGTGTTCCGCGACGGCGCCTGGGTCAAGGTGGCGCAGGCGATCGGCCACATGAAGATCGACCACTTCCCCACGGTCACCGCCTCGTGCGTGCGCCTGAACATCCTGTCCAGCGTCGACGCCGCGCACATCCGCGAGTTCCAGTTGTTCAACGTGAGCGCTGCCGCCGCGCGCTGATCCCTGCCTGCCGCCTGCAACCGAAGCCGTGCCCGGCGATGCCGGGTGCGGCTTTTTCGTTGGAGTTGTGCGCTGCGTCTTGGCAAGAGCGCCGGCTTGCAGGCGCGATTCCAAAAATCGCTGCGAAGGAGACGGCACGCGCCGCAGGGCAACTCCCCTCTCCCCCCGGGAGAGGGGCGGGGGTGAGGGTGCGGCGCGAGCGTAGCCTCTCCTCGCGATTCGTGATCAACAGTCGACGATGCATGCGTCCGCCCCTGACTCTGCAAGGCATGCCCGTGTTTGGCCGGCGCCGTGACGCAAGCGGCAAGAGCGGACCTGGAGCCGGAGCCTTTTGCGACGTCGTCCTCGGTGCTTGGAGCGCGTGTTGTCCGGGCCGAACGCCATAAGGTGTGCGCCGGAGCGAGCGGTGGCTACCGCCAGAATGTGATGTGTTGCTATTGCCCGCATGCAAGGTTCGAGGATTGCCTGGAGCATGTCTACGAATGTGGACAAAACCTGCTGCCTGCTGCGCGGGCTATGCAGGAACTGCGCACTGCAGCCGATCACGATAGGAGTGCGTTGCAACGTCGAGTGGCACAAGCAAAGCATCTGAGGGGGGCTGGGGGCTGTCGTCGCTATGTCGTGCGCTGCAGCGCAGCCTTGGTCGCCGCCGTTTCGGGGCGTTGCCTCCTCGATGGTGCCGGCCCGCTCTACTTCTACGCTCGTCGTTGCACGTAGCGATACCGTCCTCGGCCGCCTGATCCGATGCGCAGGGCTAACGGCATCGGCCATTCCTCTCTCAGCAGCGAACCATGACAGTTCCCAACGGCGCCAATGCACAGATCACCGAAGCGGCGACGGTGTCCATGCCACCGGCCGCGTCCACCGGCGCCTCTGCCGCGACATCGGCTGCAACAGCGACCGATCGTGGCGAGCTCGGCGACCGGGCCGGCGCGGCAGCCGCCACATCGCCGCCCGTGTCGCCAACGCCGCCATCCATGCTGAAGACGCTCGACGCACACATGCTCGCGCAGCCCGAGGCGGCAGGGCCGGCCTGCGACGCGCTCAACAGCACGGTCGTGCGGGGCGTACAGCGCAGCGATGCCGAAACCATGGCCTATGCACCGTCGCAGGTTGAGGTCGGATCGAACATGCGGATCAGACAGGCGCAGGGCCTGGTCGCGCCATCGGCGGCGGTCTATTTCGACGGCGTCAGCAAGACGGCGCTGGCCAGCCAGAGCGTGCTGCTCAAAAACCTGGCCGAGAACAAGCCGGAGCAGGCCGCCGAGGATGCGCTGGGCGTGCTGGCCACCGACGTGCTGGTCGGTGCCGCCGCGGCGGTCGCAGCCGCTGCTGGCGCGCTGGAGGCCGAGTCCGCCTGCTTGCCTATCGACAAGATCGACCAGAGCATCGCCAAGTAGGCGGACATGGTGCGCGGCCGCAAGTCCGCGTCCACCTAGGCCGTTCGCATCACCGGTTTCACCACAGGCAGGGGAGCATCATGCAAGACAACCACGCATCCGATTTCGCCACGCTGCGCCAGCTCACCGAGAGCTGGTTGCGTCGCCCGCTGCTTCCTCTCGAGGAGGAGCAACTGCGGCGCTTCGCGTCAGAATCGTCCGCGCCGCCGGTAGCGCCTGCCGCCGAAACGGCCGGTGCGTCGCCGTCGCTGATCGATGCCGAGCGCGAGCGCGTGAAAGGCTTGATTCAGCAGATGCAGCTGACGATGCAGAACAGCAGGGGCGCGCTGGACGGTGCCACCGCGGCCAGCGAAGCGTCGGTGCTCAAGGCGGTCCAGTCGGCCAGTTCGCTAGACCAGCTACCACCGGGCCAGTTACGTCCGCCGCAGAGCGGCGAGGGCGGCAGCAATCACCTGGTGATGGCGCAGATCCCCGATCGCCTGGCCAATCTCGTGCAGGCCGAAGTGCGCGCGTGCTTGGAGCGCGAGTTCGCGGCCCTGGCCCAGCAGATGCAGGCGGTGGTCGAGGCGGCGCGTGCGCAGGGGCTCATCGCGGATGCGCCGGCCGCGGAGCCGGGAGCACCATCGCCGCCTCCCGCTGCCTGAGCCAGGCGTGTGTTTCTAACACGCATGATGCGCTTTGCGGCGTGGGCCAAGGCCTTGCGCCACGGCGCGCGATGCAAATGGCTGCGTGCCATCAGCGATCCAGCCTGGCGCCACGTCGCGGACAGTAGCTCGTTCGCCGGCCGTACTGGTGGATCGCATCGGATGGCAGCGGATGCCGCGAGGGGATACACCCCGCAGCGGTAGCAACACGCATCGGCCGAGGTCGCGGCGCATCGTGGCCGATGTTCCCTCGTCGCGCGCACATCGCGGCGAGGTTGGCGAGACAAACGCCGCACACGGTTTCACAGGTTCTGCACTGTCCCGTTTTCAGAGATCGTACGGCGTGGGCCGTACCCCAACCCAGGAGCGAACACATGGCATTTCCCACCGCGGTCAACGACCAGATCACCGATGCGGTCACCCAGTCCAACGTCAAGGTCATCGGCGAAGCGCCGGCCTTCGCGATGGCGTCGATCTACCAGAGCATGGCGCACTCGACCGGCATCCTGTTCGAGAACGCCGTCTCCGCGCAGCAGCAGAATACCGTGGCGCAGGCGGCGGCCAACCAGGGCGTCATGCAGATCTACAGCCTGGACACCACCGCCGCCGCCGGCGCCACCGAGAAGGTCGCGCAGACCGGCGTCTCCGACAACCTCACCAGCCTGCTGACCGTGCTCAACGCGTTCAAGCAGCCGTAGGCCATGCACGCTAACGCCGTCGCAGGACGGCGGTAGCGATGCGGTCTTCTGCCTGAGGAGGACCGTTCCAGGGCCTATCCACAGCAGTCAATAACCAGGTCACCGACGCCGTCACCGTGCCCAATGCCAAGGGCATTGGCGAAGCGCCGTGACAGGCAATGACGTCCGTCGACAAAAGCTTGGCGCATTCGGTAGGCACGCCGTTCGAGAATGCTGCGTCAGCGCCGTTGCTGCCGGCCACGCTGGCGCAGGCGACTTGCCCGGGAGCAATGCAGACGCAGAGCGCAAGCACGACCGCGGGCTCGGTTGAGAAGATCGCCCAGGCTGGTGTTGCCGACAATCTAGCCAGCTTGCCGGCGGTGCTGCGGGCGTTCAAGGACAACATGCCGACGCGGGCTTGATGGTCATCGTTGAAGACGTGCTCTGCGACGGCTCAGCGCGACACGTCTTTGTGCTTGAAGGAGCGGCTTCAGCCGCAACGGGCAATCCCGCTCACGCACGTCGCGGCGGCGGCCGCTCCCCAGGACTTGCGGTGTGTTGGCCAGGGCGCCTGTGGGAGGGACTTCAGGGCACCTCTAAAAACCCCGCCTTTGGCATCAT
>NZ_AQOJ01000393.1:0-2929 GCF_000364685.1 Xanthomonas sp. SHU 166 | reverse complement strand
CTGCCGGGTCCGGGCCGGCCCCGGCCGCCGCAGGTGCCGCCGCCTCGGCCCGCGTCGCGGGCCAACCGCCGCGACTTTCACGTATCATCCGGCCCTAGAACCTGCCGGCGGTCCGCCGCGCGCCGTGCGCGCAGGCCGGCGGGATGACGCGTGCCCATGATGGGGCGCGCCGTCACGGCACAGCAAGGATGAGGGGATGGCCGAGTTCCTGAACGTCGCACTGGGATTTCCGACGTTGCCGTACAGCATCCTGTTGGCATTTTCCGCGCTCTACTGGGCGCTGGCCGCCTTCGGCATCGGCGACCATGCCGCGCCCGACGGACATCTGCATGTCGACGGCGCCGACCATGGCCTGCACGGCGTGTCCGCCGTCTTCGCGCGGCTGGGCCTGGGCGGTGCGCCGGTGATGCTGGTGGTGGCGCTGCTGTCGTTCTGGGGCTGGCTCGGCACCTATTTCGTCCATCTGTTCCTGCTGCAGTCCTTGCCGGCGGGCCTGCGCTGGGGCATCGGCAGCGGCGTGGCGCTGTTGGCGCTGCTGCCTGCGCTGCCGCTGACCTCCTGGATGCTGCGGCCGCTGCGCCGGCTGTTGCTGCGGCTGCGTCCGGTGGCGCAGACGTCGTTGCTCGGCAAGGTCGGCGTCGTCGCCTCGCCGCGTGCCGACGCGGACTCCGGCTACGCCACCGTCGACGATGGCGGCGCCGGCCTGGTCCTGCAGGTGCGTGCCCAGGCCGGCCAGGTCTATCCGCGCGGCGAGCGCGTGGTGCTGGTCGACTACGTGCAGGCGCACAACCACTATCTGATCGCCCGCGAGCAGGATCTGCCGGGTTTGCCGTTTCCACACAGCCTGATTGCGGGCGATAAGGAGATCCACCGATGAGTTTTGCGACGATGGCGCCGTTTCTGATCGGCGTCGGCATCCTGCTGGTGCTGCTGCTGGGGCTGGCCGGCCTGTTCCGCGCGTTCTACCGCAAGGTGGATCAGGGCGTAGCGCTGATCGTCAACGACATGAGCGCCACGCCCAAGGTGCACTTCACCGGCGCGTTGATCGTGCCGGTGCTGTACCGCGCCGAGCTGATGCGGATCAGCCTGATCACCCTTCAGGTCGACCGCCGCGGCAAGGAAGGGCTGATCTGCCGCGACAACATGCGCGCCGACATCGCCGTGGCGTTCTACCTGCGGGTCAACGAGACCCAGGCCGACGTGCTGCGCGTGGCCAAGGCGATCGGCGCCGACCGCGCCTCGGACAAGGACGCGGTCGACGAACTGTTCAACGCCAAGTTCTCCGAGGCGCTCAAGACGGTGGGCAAGAAGTTCGAGTTCACCGAGCTGTTCGAGAAGCGCCAGGAGTTCCGCGACGAGATCATCGCGGTGATCGGCAACGACCTCAACGGCTACGTGCTCGAGGACGTGGCGATCGACTACCTGGAGCAGACGCCCAAGGCGCTGCTGGATCCGCACAACATCCTCGACGCCGAGGGCATCCGCAAGATCACCGAGCTCACCGGCACCCAGAACGTGGTCACCAACGAGCTGGAGCAGAACGCGAAGCTGGCGATCACCAAGAAGAACGTGGAGGCGCGCGAGGCGATGCTGGCGCTGGAGCGGCAGCAGGCCGAGGCCGAGGCGCGGCAGAAGCGCGAGGTCGACACGATCCGCGCGCGCGAGCAGGCCGAGACGCTGAAGGTGCAGGAGGAGCAGCGTCAGTTGGCGGAGAACGCGCGCATCGAGGCGCAGCAGCTGATCGACATCCGCGAGCAGAACCGCCTGCGCGAGGTCGAGGTGGCCGAACAGAACCGCCAGCGCGCGGTGGCCATCGAGGTCGAGCGGGTCGCGCGTGCGCGCCAGCTGGAGCAGGTCACCACCGATCGCGAGGTGCAACTGCAGGGCGTGGAGCGCGACAAGGTGGTCGAGAACGGCAAGATGGACGTGGCCAACATCACCCGCGAGCGCATCGCCATCGACAAGACCGTGGCGCAGGAAGAGGAGCGGATCAAGGAAGTGCGTCAGGTCGCCGAGGCCGACCGGCTCAAGCAGGTCACGATCCTGGAAGCGGAGGCCAAGGCGCAGGAACTGCTGGTGCGCCAGGTCAAGGACGCGCAGGCGCGCGAGACCGCGGCCAAGCACCGCGCGGTCGAACTGACCACCCTGGCGCAGGCCGAACACGAGGCCGCCGGCAAGCAGGCCGAAGCCAAGAAGCTGCTCGCCGACGGCATCCGCGCCGAGAAGGCCGCGCCCGGTCTGGCCGACGCGCAGGTCAAGGAAGCCTCGGCGCTGGCGATCGAGAAGGTCGGTATCGCCGAGGCGCGGGTGATCGAGGCCAAGGCCGATGCCAGCCTCAAGCAGGGCAGCAACGAGGCGCGCGTGCTGGCCGAGACGCTGCAGGCCAAGGCGCAGGGCGAAGAGCAGATGGGCAAGGCCAAGGCCAGCGCCGCCGAGTCGATCGGCATGGCCGAGGCGGTGGTGGTGGAGAAGCGCCTGTTGGCCGAGGCCGACGGCCTGACCCGCAAGTTCGAGGCGATCGGCGCGCTCAGCGACAGCGCGCGCGGCCACGAGGAATTCCGGATGCTGCTCGACAACAGCCTCAAGCAGGCGCTGGCGTCGATCGAGGCCGGCAAGGAAGTGTCCAAGGAGAACGCCGAGGTCATCGCCAGCGCCCTGCGCAATGCCGACATCGACCTGGTCGGCGGCGACGGCGGCATGTTCGACAACCTCATCAAGGCGGTCTCGCTCGGCAAGTCGATCGAAGGCCTGGCCGACAAGAGCCCGATCGTGCAGGACCTGATGCAGCGCTATCTCGGCGTGCAGCGCGGCGCGGCGGCGCCGTCGCGGCTGGCGCCGGACGCGACTGTCCAACTGCCCGTCGCCGAGCCTTGAGCGCGGCACTGGACTGAGTGCGCAGGCGGCGCGCGGCCGGCGAGGGTGGCGCGCC
>NZ_AQOJ01000392.1:0-482 GCF_000364685.1 Xanthomonas sp. SHU 166 | reverse complement strand
AGAACCAACATCGGCTTGTGCCGCAAAGGCGCAACGAAGAAGTAGTCCCCAACGCGAGGGAGTGTCATGGCAGAAGGGAATGAGGGCACCGCGGCGCCGCCGGCGACCACATTGACGGATTCGGACGCGCCTTCTTTGGCAATCAGGTTGGCAGGTGGCACCTCGATCGAGGCGCAGGCTGGCAACAGCAAAAGCGCCATCGCCAGTGCAATAGCGCAGACGTGCCACCGCACCGCACGCGGCGCATCCCGTGTCAGGGCGACGTCGATGGCCACTGCTGGCTCAGCGCCGCCACCGCGCGTTCGAGCACGGGGTCCTTGCCGTCGCGTAGGTCGGTGCGGGTCGGCGCGGCCACGATATCTGGCAGCACGCCGACGCCGACGAAGTCGGTGCCGTCGGGGTAGCTGTCGCGTTTGACGCAGATCCGCGCCGAGCCTCCGCCGGGCAGGGCCAGCAGTAGCGGCTGGCCGGTGCTCCCGCCG
>NZ_AQOJ01000391.1:0-4802 GCF_000364685.1 Xanthomonas sp. SHU 166 | reverse complement strand
AGCGCCTCGCACAGCGCGGGCACGCACGGCGGGTCGGTGTCGGGCCAGGCGGGCGTGGGCGGCCAGGGCGGTGCGCAGGCCGGTAGCGGTCAGGCGCAGGGGCAGGCCGGCGGCAATGCCTCGCTGGGTGCCAGCATCAACGCCTCCAGCGACGGCCAGTAAGCCGCTGACGGCCACGCTCGGGGTACCGTGCGTGGCCATCGAAGCCACTGGCTGAAAAAACACGACGCCCGGCTGAGCCGGGCGTCGTGCGTGTTGCGTCCTGCGTTCGGTCGCGGGTGTGTTCCGCCGCGACGTCGTCGCGACGTCGCGGCACGGCCGCATGGGCCGTGCCGCGCTGCGCCTCAGCGTGCGCTCGGCGTCGCCGCCGGCGTGGCGTTGAGGCCGCGCTTCTCCAGCAAGGGTTCGATCTGCGGCGCGTGTCCGGCGAAGTCCTGGAACAACTGCATGGCATCGACGCTGCCGCCGCGCGAGAGCAGGGTCTTGCGGAAGCGGTCGCCGTTGGCGCGGCTCAGCCCGCCATGCTGCTTGAACCACTGCTGGGTGTTGGCGTCCAGCACCTCGGCCCAGATGTAGGCGTAGTAGCCGGCCGCGTAGCCGCCCATGATGTGGCTGAAGTACGGCGTGCGATAGCGCGGCGGCACCGGCGCATAGGCGATGCCGTCGGCGGCCAGCGCCTTGGCCTCGAAGTCCATCACGCCCGATGCCGGCGGCACCTGGCCGGCGCTCAGCTGGTGCCAGCGCTGGTCCAGCATCGCCGCGCCCAGGTACTCGGTGGTGGCGAAGCCCTGGTTGAACTTGGCGGTGGCCACCACCTTGTCCAGCAGTGCCTGCGGCATCGGCGCGCCGCTCTGGTAGTGCTTGGCGTAGTGCTTGAGGATGGCCGGATCGTCGGCCCACATCTCGTTGACCTGCGAGGGGAACTCGACGAAGTCGCGCGGCACGCTGGTGCCGGAGAAGTACGGGTACTTCACGTTCGAGAACATGCCGTGCAGCGCATGGCCGAACTCGTGGAAGGCGGTGGTGACCTCGTCCCAGGTCAGCAGGGTCGGCTGGCCGGCCGGCGGCTTGGGGATGTTGAGGTGGTTGGCGACCACCGGCTTGTCGCCGGTCAGCGCCGACTGCGACACGTAGGAGCTCATCCAGGCGCCGCCGCGCTTGGACTCGCGCGCGTACATGTCGGCGATGAAGATCGCCAGCTGGCTGCCGTCGGCGTCGAACACGTCGTAGACCAGCACGTCGTCGCGGTAGGTGGGCAGGTCGGTGCGCTGCTTGAAGGTCAGCCCGTACTCCTGGTTGGCGGCGTAGAACACGCCGTTTTCCAGTACGTTCTTCAGTTCGAAGTAGGGCTTGAGCTGGGACTCGTCGAAATCGTACTTGGCCTGGCGCACCTTCTCGGTGTAGTAGGCCCAGTCCCAGGCCTCGAGCTTGAAGCTGGGCTTGCCGGCGGCTTTCTGCTCCTGGTCGATCATCGCCTGCAGGTCGGCCGCCTCGCGCTTGGCGTTGGCCACCGCGGCCGGGGCCAGCTTGCCGAGCATGGCGTTGACCGCTTCGGGCGTCTTCGCCGTTTGGGTTTCCAGCGAATAGGCGGCGTGGTTCGGATAGCCGAGCAGCTTGGCGCGGTCGGCGCGCAGGGTCATGATCCGCGACACCAGCGCGGTGTTGTCGTAGGGGCCGCCGTGGCTGCCGCGCGACACCGAGGCTTCGTAGATCTTCTGCCGCAGGGCGCGATCCTTGAGCTGGGCCAGCGGCGGCTGGCCGGTGGTGTTGAGCAGGGCGATCACGTACTTGCCGTCGAGCTTGCGCGCCTTGGCTGCTTCGGCGGCCGCGGCGATCTGCGCGTCGGACAGGCCGTCGAGCTGCCTGACGTCGTCCACCACCACCGCGGCGGCGTTCACTTCGGCCAGGACGTTCTGGCTGAACTTGGTGCCCAGTTCGGCCAGTTCGGCGTTCATCGCCTTGAGCTTGGCCTTGTCGGCGTCGTTGAGCTTGGCGCCGTCGCGGACGAAGTCGCTGTGGTACTTCTCGATCAGGCGCACGCCCTCCGCGTCCAGGCCGAGCTGGTTGCGGGTGTCGTACAGCGTCTGGATGCGCGCGAACAGCTTGGGATTGAGCGCGATCGCGTCGCGGTGCGCGGCCAGCTTGCCGGCGTACTCGGCCTGCAGCTTCTTGCGGGTGTCGTTGGTGTCGGCGCCGACCAGGTTGAAGAACACGGTGGTGGCGCGGTCCAGGACCTGCCCGCTCTTCTCCATCGCCACGATGGTGTTGTCGAAGGTCGGTTTGGCGGTCTGATCGGCGATGGCCTGCATTTCCTTCAGCTGCTGCGCCATGCCGGCGTCGAACGCGGGCGCGAAATCGCTGTCCTTGATCTTGTCGAACTGCGGGTAGTGCAGCGGCAGCGGGCTTTCGGCGAAGAACGGGTTGGCCTGCGTGGCCGCCGTGGCGGCGGTGGGCGTGGTGGCCGGAGCGGCGTAGGCGGGCATGGCGAGTCCGAGCGTGGCGGCGAGGGCAAGGGCGAGGCGAGAGGTCATCAAGCGGTATCCGCAATCATGGTGATCGGGCAGGCTACCCCAGGCCGGCAGGCGTGACCCGTGACGAAAGCCATGGGAGCGCTGCAGCATCGACGCTTGTTTCGCAAGGCTTTGCGGCATTTGGCGTGAACCTTGATGCAGTGCGCTTTCGCGCGTGGCGGCGCCGGTGCGGCCACGCATCGGTGATGCGCTGGCGGTGTGCGTTGGTGCGTTCGCGCCCACCTCTGCGACGCGGCCTCGCGCATCGGCCTCGGTTCGCTGGCGACGCGTGCGGCCACCGCGTAGCATCGCCTCGACCCAGCGCCGCTGCGGCGCGCCGCACCACGAGGATCCATGGACACGCCGACCACCGCCTACGCCTTCACCGCGACCACGCTCGACGGGCAGGCGCAGCCGCTTGCCGACTACGCCGGCAAGGTGTTGTTGATCGTCAACGTCGCCTCCAAGTGCGGTTTCACCCCGCAGTACGCCGGACTGCAGGCGCTGTGGCGGCGCTACCGCGAGCGCGGGCTGGTGGTGCTGGGCTTTCCCTGCGACCAGTTCGGCCATCAGGAACCGGGCGATGCCGCCGAGATCCGCCAGTTCTGCTCGCTGAGCTACGACGTCGATTTCCCGATGTTCGCCAAGGTGCAGGTCAACGGCGACGGCGCGCATCCACTGTGGCGCTGGCTCAAGCAGCAAAAATCCGGGCTGCTCGGCATCGCCGCGATCAAGTGGAATTTCAGCAAGTTCCTGGTCGGCCGCGATGGCCAGGTGCTGGCGCGTTATGCGCCGACCGACAAGCCGGAAGCGCTGGCTGACGCTATCGAGCGGGCGCTGGGGTAACGATTCGGCCGAGGACGCTCGGCGTGGTCTTGAATGCTGGATGCTTGCTCTTGTGGGAGGGACTTCAGTCCCGACGCGTTCGAGTTAAAGGCGTCGGGACTGAAGTCCCTCCCACAAAATACTCCCCACTATTTCGCTTTGACCTGCCGCCGTATCGCTTATCCGGCAGGAGCGGCTTCAGCCGCGATGCTTTACCGGAAACGCCCATCGCGGCTGAAGCCGCTCCTATGATCGGAGACGCGCAGCGCCGTCACTTCTCGACGAACGCGCGCTCGAACACGTAATGCCCCGGCGAGCCGATGCGCGGCGAGGCGACGAAGCCGCGGGCGTCCAGGGTATGGCGCAGGTCGGCCAGCATCTGCGGGCTGCCGCAGATCATCGCGCGGTCGTGTTCCGGGTTCAGCGGCGGCAGGCCGAGGGTGCGCTGCATTTCGCCGCTCTCGAGCAACTCGGTGAGGCGGCCGCGGTTGCGGAAGTCCTCGCGGGTCACCGCCGGGTAGTACAGCAGCTTTTCGCGGATGGTCTCGCCCAGGAACTCGTGCTGCGGCAGTTCCTTCTCGAAATAGTCGCGGTAGGCCAGATCCTTCTCGAAGCGCACGCCGTGGGTGAGGATCACCTTGTCGAAGCGCTCGTAGGTTTCCGGATCCTTGATCACCGATAGCCACGGCGCCAGGCCGGTGCCGGTGCCCAGCAGGTACAGGTGGCGGCCCGGGTGCAGGTCGCTGATCAGCAGAGTGCCGGTGGGCTTCTTGCCGACCAGCACCGAATCGCCGGGCTTGATGTGCTGCAGGCGAGAGGTCAGCGGGCCGTCCGGCACCTTGATGCTGAAGAACTCCAGTTGCTCTTCCCAGTTGGCGCTGGCGATGGAATATGCGCGCAGCAGCGGCCGCGTCTCCGTCTCCAGGCCGATCATCACGAACTGGCCGTTGTCGAAGCGGAAGCCGTCGTTGCGGGTGGTGGTGAAGCTGAAGTAGTCCTCGGTCCAGTGGCGGACATCGAGCACCGTTTCGGGGCCAAAAGCGGAAGACATGCCGTTGATCGTGATGGGGAAGGAACGGCGGCCATTCTACCCCATGCCGGTTCAAATGAGATCAAATCTCATTTGGGGGCGGGCCGATCACGGCGATCCGGCTCACTTCTCGAACGAGACCTCGTAGGACAGGTACAGCGGCGCCTGCGGCGGCGCCAGCAGCGGGCGCTGGCGCAGGAAACGCTCCAGGCACAGGGCCAGCGGGGTGGTGCCGTTGCGCCAGCTGGCGCCGACGCTGCCGTCGGCCTGCACCTGCACCACCACGGTGAACGGCGAGGTGTCCGGACGCGGCGTGGCGCAACTGGCCACGCCCTCGTCCAGCGCCGCGCGCTGCAGGGTCTGCAGGCGTTCCTGCATGGCCGCCGGCAGGCCGGCCTCGTCGCGGTCGGCCAGGGCCTTGGCCGCGGCGTAGTCGG
>NZ_AQOJ01000390.1:0-4632 GCF_000364685.1 Xanthomonas sp. SHU 166 | reverse complement strand
CGGCGGGAGCGGCGAGCGCCGGGACGGCGAGGGCGGCGGCGAACAGGCAGGGCAGGGTGCGGAGCATGGCGGTGTCGGAAGGGGCGGACCAGGCTCAACGATACCCAGCGGCCTGCAGTTCGAACAGTTCCGCGTAGCGGCCCCCCTGCGCCATCAGTTCATCATGGGTGCCGCTGGCCTCGATCCGCCCGTCGGCCAGGACCAGGATGCGGTCGGCCATGCGCACGCTGGAGAAGCGGTGCGAGATCAGCACCGCGGTGCGGTTGTCGGATAGCTCCTTGAAGCGCTGGAACACCTCGAACTCGCTGCGCGCGTCCAGCGCGGCGGTCGGCTCGTCGAGGATCATCACCTGCGCGTCGCGCATGTAGGCGCGGGCGATGGCGATCTTCTGCCACTGCCCGCCGGACAGGTCCACACCGGTCTTGAAGCGGCGCCCGATCACCTGCGCGTAGCCCTGCGGCAGGCCGTCGATCAACTCGGCGGCCATCGCCCGCTGCGCGGCGGCGCGGATCCGCGCCGCGTCGTCCAGCGCGTCGACCTGGCCGACGCCGATGTTCTCGCCGGCGCTGAAGTGGTAGCGCACGAAATCCTGGAAGATCACGCCCAGGTTGGCGCGCAGGTCGTCCAGGTCGTAGTCGCGCAAGTCGCGGCCGTCGAGCAGGATGCGGCCTTCGTCCGGGTCGTACAGCCGCGCCAGCAGCTTGACCAGGGTGGTCTTGCCGGCGCCATTCTCGCCGACCAGGGCCAGCACTTCGCCGGCGCGCAGGGCGAAGTCCAGGTGCCGCACCGCCCACTGTTCGGCGTCCGGGTAGCGAAAGCCGACGTTCTCGAACACGAAGCCCTGCCTGATCGGCCGCGGCACCGGCACCGCGCCGGGGCGGGTGCGGATCTCCGGGACGATGCGGAAGAACGAGTACAGGTCGTCCAGGTACAGCGCCTGCCCGGCCACCTGCGAGAAGCCGATCAGCAGGCCTTCCAGCAACTGCCGCAGGCGCAGGAAGCTGCCGGCCAGGAAGGTCAGGTCGCCGATGCTGAAGTCGCCGCGCACCGTACGCCAGGCGATGTAGCCGTAGGCGCCGTAGTAGCCCAGCGTACCCAGCGCCGCCAGCAGGGTGCCCCACAGCATGCGCTTGCGCGCCAGCGCGCGGTTGGCCTGGAAGTAGCGGTCGGCCAGGGCGCGGTAGCGCGCGATCAGGAAGTTGTGCAGGTTGAAGATCTTCACTTCCTTGGCGGTCTCGACGCTGGCGCCGAGCTGGCGCAGGTAGTCGAGCTGGCGGCGCTCGGCCGTCCACTGGAAGTTGAGCGAGTAGCCCAGCGCGTTGAAGTGCGCCTCGCCGATGAAGGCCGGCACCAGCGCCACCGCCAGCAGAGCGATGAGCCACGGCGCGTACACCAGCAGGCCGACCGCGAAGCTGACCACAGTGATCGCGTCCTGCACCTGGCCGAACAACTGGCTCATCAGGTTCATGCGGCCCATGGTCTGGCGCCGCGCGCGGTCCAGCCGGTCCTGCTGCTCCGGATCCTCGAAATCCTCCAGGTCCAGTTGCGCGGCATGCTCCATCAACTGCACGCTGGTGGTGTTGTTGAACAGCTCCGACAGCAGCGTGTCGGCATAGCTGACCAGCCGCCCGAGCAGGTCCGAGGCGATCGCCAGCGCCAGCTCCAGGGCCAGCAGTTCCAGCAGCCGGTTCAGGCGGCCGCTGGCCAGGGCCTGGCCCAGCGTGTCGAACCCGGGCGATTGCCCAACCAGGTGGATGGCCTCGTCGATGATCAGCTTGCCGACGTACAGCGCGGCCACCGGCAGCAGCGCGCGGATCACGCGCAGGCCGATGCTGCTGAGGGTCAGCCAGCGGCTGGTCTGCCAGATCTGGCGCATGAACGGCGGCAGGTTGCGCATCGCATCGAAGCGCTCGCGCAGGCTCGGACCGGTGCGGGGCGCGGCGCGGGCGCCGCCATGGGAGGGGGAGGTGGAGGCCATCGGCGCATTGTGCCGGGGCAGGGTGTGCGCGGGGAGTGTGGGCTGCGCGGCGACGAAGGCTGCACCGGCGCTGACCCGATGGCTGGCGCGCGCTTTCTAAGGGCGGGGCATGGGGTAGCCTCGTCGCTGTCCAGCCGAGGCTGTTGCCATGTTCGATCCCGTTTCGTGTGCCGTCGCCCGCCTGCGTGCGCGCCTACCGTCGTGGTGCGAACTGCTCGGTTGCGCGGTTTTCGTCCTGGTCGCCGCCGCGCTGCTGCGGTGTGGCGAGGCGACCATGGTGGTGTTGACGCTGTCGTATGCGGTCTTCGCGATCGGCTACAGCCTGTTCCGCTTGTTCGGCGGTCGTAGCGGCATCGACCTCGAGCAGTTGTGGCGCGAGGTGCTCAATGCGGTCCTCGGTCTGTGCTGATGGGGTTGGTAGCGGCGTGGGCTGCCCGGCGCGACGGCTGTGTCATGCGGCGTGTCGCACCCTCACTCCAACCTCTCTCCCGGGGAGAGGGGCGAGCGCTTCCCTTCTCCCTGCGGGAGAAGGTGCCCCGAAGGGGCGGATGAGGGTACGGGCGAAGCCTCGAAAATGCTTGCTACTGCCAGGCGTTCCATGGCGGCCGTACCCTCACCCCAACCCCTCTCCCGGGGGGAGAGGGGCTGATGGAGGCGTCTGTCTGGAGCCTCTTTCGGCTTACTCGTCCAGCCGCAGCGTCAGGCACTTGGCCGCGCCGCCAGCCTTGAGGAATTCGTCCAGCGGGGTCTGCACCACGCGGTAGCCGATCGCGGCCAGTGCGGCGCACAGTTCGGACGAGGCGCGGTTGAGCAGCAGGGTGTCGTCCAGGTCCACCGCGTTGCAGGCGAAGGCGAGGGCGTCGGCCTCGCCGACGGCGATGCGCCGCGAGGCCGGGATGTGCTGGGCGATCGCCTGTTGCGCGTCGGCGTCGAACGCGGCGGGGTAGTACAGCAGGTAGCCGTCGCGCAGCGGGCAGAAGCAGGTGTCCAGGTGGTAGAAGCGCGCGTCGACCAGGCGCAGCGGCACCACCTCGATGTCCAGCAGGTCGGTCAGCTCGTGCGCGGCGGCCAGGTCGCTGCGGTGGCCGTGGCCCATCCACAGCCGGCGTGCGCCACGGTCCAGCAGCGCATCGCCGGCGCCTTCGAAATACACCTGCTCGGGCAGTTCGCAGATGCGCAGGCCGGCCTGGCGGCACCAGGCGGCGAACAGGGCTTCCTCGCCACGGCGTTCGGCGTGGCGGAAGCGGCTGGGCACGAAACGGTCGCCGAGCACCAGGCCGGCGTTGGCGCTGAACACCATGTCCGGCAGGCCCGGCGCGGCAGCGATGCAGTCGACGCGGGCGCCTGCCGCCTCGGCGGCGGACACCAGCGCGTTCCATTGCGCCTGCGCGCGCTCGCGGCTGGCGGCGTGCACGTTGCCTTCCATCCACGGATTGATCACGTAGTCCACCGCGAAGTGCTGCGGCGCGCACATCAGCAGGCGATGGCGGTAGCGGGCGCCGGCGCGGGACTGCGGTTCGGGGGAAGCGAGGGCCAGGTCGGTCTCGTCGGCCAGGCCGACAGCAAGGGCGTTCTCGATCATGCGCGCGCTCCACGTCTGGGATGCGCGCCACGCTAGCGGCGGCGTGTTGCGGGGACATGTCGGTCTTGGTGGCGGGAGTGGGGATTCGGGATTGGGGATTCGTGCAAGCAGAACCGCGCGCGCTGGGGGTCTGCCTGGCGTTGGTGTGTGGGGAGTGCGTCCAGCGGCGAGCACTCGGGATTCGGGAGGTGTCGCGCAATTTGCCGACTACGCGATCCTGCCTCCGAATCCCGAATCCCGAATCCCGAATCCCGAATCCCCAATCCCGAATCCCGAATCCCCAATCCCGGCGCGCAGCGCCCTTACGGCAGCGCCGGCTGCAGCCCCACGCCCAGCCGGTTCCAGGCGTTGATCACCGCCACGGCCATGGTCAGCGCACTGATCCCGGCCGGGTCGAACTGCGTCGCCAGTGCGTCGTAGACGGCCTGCGGCGGTGCCCCGGCAGGCAGCGTGGTCAGCGCTTCGGCCCAGTCCAGCGCGGCGCGCTCGCGTGCGTCGAAGAAGCGGCTGTCGCGCCAGGCGGCGAGGGTGTCGAGCTTGCGTGGCTCGGTGCCGGCGCTGCGCAGGGCGGTGGCGTGCATGTCCATGCAATAGGCGCAGCCGTTGAGCTGGGAGACGCGCAGGAACACCAGTTCGGTGAGGGCGCTGCCGAGCGTGCCGTCGTGGACCTGCTGGCTGGCGCTGAGCAGGGCGCGGAATGCGTCGGGTTCGTGGCGGGTGTAGTCGATGCGGTGGAAGTGCATGGCGGGTCGCTCATGGCGGCCACCATGGCCGCCTTCCCCTCCAGGACGCGGCGGCGCGTGCCGGCGTGACAGCGCCGCCGCAGGTCAGTCGCCGGCGGCAGGGCGCGCGCTCGGTGTCGGCAGCTTGTCCGGGTTCATCAGGGTCAGCACCTCGGCGATGCGCTCGCCCTCGATGCGCAGCACGGTCGCCGACTGCAGCCGCGGTCCCAGGAAGCGCAGGATCGCCGGTTCGCCGTTGACCGTGCCGATCCGCGCCTGCAGGCCCAGGCTGCGCCGCGCCACGGCCCAGTACAGCCGGCCGATGCGCTCGGCGCCGTGCAGCGGGCGCA
>NZ_AQOJ01000389.1:0-25764 GCF_000364685.1 Xanthomonas sp. SHU 166 | reverse complement strand
CTGGCGGTGACCTTGCCGCCGCCGTCGGAGCGCAGCTGCGCGTCGGCATGCAGCAAGGCGACGATGGCGGCGCGGTCGCCGCGTTGCGAGGCGTGCAGGAAGCGGTCGAGCAACTGGCGGTGGCGCTCGGGCGTGACCGCGAAGCGCGCCTGGCCCTGGCCGAGCCGTTCGCGCGCCCGGTGCACCAGTTGCCGGCAGCCGGCCTCGCTGCGCTCCAGGGTGCGGCCGATCTGTGCGTAGTCGTAGTCGAACGCTTCCTTCAACAGGAACGCCGCGCGCTCGTGCGGGTTCAGCCGCTCCAGCAATGCCAGGAACGCCAGCGACACCTGCTCGGCGCGGTCATGGCGCTCGGCCGGGTCGGCGTCTTCTGCGTCGGCGATCTCCAGCGGCTCGGGCAGCCACGGCCCGACGTAGTGGACGCGGGCGCTGCGCGCCGCGCGCAGGCGGTCCAGGCCGAGCCGGGTGGTGGCGGTCACCAGCCAGGCTTCGGGGTCGCGGATCGTGCCGCGGTCGCTGGCCTGCCAGCGCAGCCAGGCGTCCTGCACGATGTCCTCGGCGTCGGCGCGGCTGCCGAGCAGGCGGTAGGCCAGGCCGAACAGCCGGGGGCGGTGGGATTCGAAGGTCGGATCGTGGGTCATGACGACCAGGACGGAACAGGGCGTGCCGGTGTGACAGCGGGCGGGGCCGCCACTTTGCCCTAAAATGGGCGGGTTTCCCCCCGCCAGCCGCAGAGCCAGCCGTGACCTCGATCAAGCAGGAAGACCTCATCCAGTCCGTCGCCGACGCGCTGCAGTACATCAGCTACTACCATCCGGTCGACTACATCAAGAATCTGTCCGCGGCCTACGAGCGCGAGCAGTCGCCGGCGGCCAAGGACGCCATCGCGCAGATCCTGATCAATTCGCGCATGTGCGCCGAGGGCCACCGGCCGATCTGCCAGGACACCGGCATCGTCACCGTGTTCCTCGAGATCGGCATGAACGTGCGCTGGGACGACGCCACCATGGGCGTGGAAGACATGGTCAACGAGGGCGTGCGCCGCGCCTACAACCATCCGGACAACAAGCTGCGCGCCTCGGTGCTGGCCGACCCGGCCGGCAAGCGCCAGAACACCAAGGACAACACCCCGGCGGTGGTCAACGTGAAGGTCGTCCCCGGCGACACCGTCGACGTCATCGTCGCGGCCAAGGGCGGCGGCTCGGAGGCCAAGAGCAAGTTCGCCATGCTCAATCCCTCCGACTCCATCGTCGACTGGGTGCTCAAGACCGTGCCGACCATGGGCGCCGGCTGGTGCCCGCCGGGCATGCTCGGCATCGGCATCGGCGGCACCGCCGAGAAGGCGATGCTGCTGGCCAAGGAAGCGCTGATGGAGCCGATCGACATCGTCGACCTGCAGGCCCGCGGCGCGTCCAACCGTGCCGAGGAGCTGCGCCTTGAACTGTACGAGAAGGTCAACGCGCTGGGCATCGGTGCGCAGGGCCTGGGCGGCCTGACCACGGTGCTGGACATCAAGGTCAAGGACTACCCGACCCACGCCGCCAACCTGCCGGTGGCGCTGATCCCCAATTGCGCGGCCACCCGCCATGCGCACTTCACCCTGGACGGCAGCGGCGCGGTGATGCTGGATCCGCCCTCGCTGGAGGACTGGCCCAAGCTCACCTACAACCCGACCAATGCGCGCCGGGTGAACCTGGACACCATCACCCGCGAGGAAGTGGCCAGCTTCAAGCCGGGCGAGACGATCCTGCTCAACGGCAAGCTGCTCACCGGCCGCGACGCCGCGCACAAGCGCATGATCGACATGCTCAACCGCGGCGAGACGCTGCCGGTGGACTTCACCAACCGCTTCATCTACTACGTCGGCCCGGTCGATCCGGTGCGCGACGAAGTGGTCGGCCCGGCCGGCCCCACCACCGCCACGCGCATGGACAAGTTCACCCGGCAGATGCTGGAGCAGACCGGCCTGCTGGGCATGGTCGGCAAGTCCGAGCGCGGCGATGCGGCGATCGCCGCGATCCGCGACAACAAGGCGGTGTACCTGATGGCGGTCGGCGGCTCGGCCTACCTGGTGTCCAAGGCGATCAAGGCCAGCAAGGTGCTGGCGTTCGAAGATCTGGGCATGGAGGCGATCTACGAGTTCGAGGTCAAGGACATGCCGGTGACCGTGGCGGTCGATGCCAGCGGCGAGTCGGTGCACAAGACCGGCCCGCGCGAGTGGCAGGCGCGCATCGGCAAGATCCCGGTGGTGGTCGAGGCCTGATCGGCCGCAGCGCGAACGCCGGCGAAGTCGCCGGCGTTCCGCGCGGCGCTGGCGGTGCGCCGGCGCCGCGGCAATAATCGGCGCTGGTTCCGTCTCCGGGGAAAGCGTCGTGTCCATCGTGCTTTACGGTTCGCCCAGTACCGCCTCGTTCGTCGTGCACTGGTTGCTGATCGAACTGCAGGTCGATTTCGAACTGCGCATGCTCGATTTCGAGCGCCAGGAGCAGAAGAGCCCCGAGTACCTGGCGCTCAACCCGCAGGGGCGGGTACCGACCCTAGTGCTGGACGGGCAGGTGCTGACCGAATCGGTCGCCATCGCCATGCACCTGGCCGACCTCTATCCGCACGCCGGCCTGGCACCGCCGCCCGGCACCCATGAACGCGCGGCCTATTACCGCTGGATGCTGTTCGGCGCCTACACCCTGATGCCGGCCTACCGCGCCTGGTTCTACGCCGACGAACCGGCCGGCGCCGACAACGTCGAGCACGTGCGCGCCAATGCCCGCGTGTTCCTGGAAAAGGCCTGGGACGAGGTGGCGACCCACCTGGAGCGGGGCGGCCCGTATCTGCTTGGCGAGCACTGCAGCGCCGCCGACTTCGTGCTGGTCATGCTGATGCGCTGGTCGCGCAACATGCCGCGGCCCACCGACAGCTGGCCGGCGCTCAAGGCGCTGGCCGAGCGCATGAAGGCGCGCCCGGCGTTCCACGAAACCTATCGGCGGGAAGGCATTACCGATTGGGCGTGAGGTATGGCGCGGAAGCGTGGTTTCGGAAGCAACGGTGGCTACGTCGTGGGGCGTCGGCTGTCGGGGCGCGGCAGCTTTCTCCGGACAACGAAGATAGGTTCGTTGAGACTCCGCTCGTCCGTTTTTTCTGGTCTTCGACATGAGAGCCGAATCAGCAAAGCGCTGATTCACAAGCACGTGCGCTGAGCGCTCACGTGATTCACCGCGCGCAAGAGGCGTCGCGCGTCGTCGAGCAGCACGCGGCGCCCCCGCCTGCGTCACGTTGTCGCACCCGCCACTGCGGCCGACCCGCTGCCCACTCGGCCGCCTAGAATGATGCGGTGTCCGCCCTCCGTGCTCCCGCCCGACTGCGCCGCCTGATGCGCTGGCCCGCCTTGCTGGCCGCGCTGTTGCTGGTGGTCGCGCCGGTGGCCAGCCGCCTGCTGGAGACCGCAAGCCTGTCGGTGCCGATGTGCACGACGGCCGGGTTGCAGGCGATGCCGGAACTGCCACCGGAACACGGCGCTGCGCACGCGATCCACGCCGATCACCACGAGGTGTCGGGCGCACAGCGCGACCATGGTCCGGCGCACGCCGCCTGCGATTACTGCCTGCTCGCCGCACGGCTGCTGCCGTGGCTGGCGATCGTCCTGCTGCTGGCCGCGGCCTTGCCGGCGCCGAGGGCCGCGACGCCGCTGCGTCATCGCGTCCATGCCGCTGTGCGCTGGCGTGCGCACGGCGCACGCGGGCCGCCACTGAATCTCCAGAGCGCTCTCCTGTTTCCGGTGCGCTAGGCGCGCCGGCGCCGTTCTTTTCTGGAGTCCACCTCATGCCTCAGTTCCTGCCGTCGCCCGCGCGGGCGGCGTTGTCGTGCTGCATTCTTGTCAGTCTGTTTCCCGCTTCCGGCCATGCCGAAGCGCCCGATGCCACCACCCTCGACCGGATGCAGGTGACCGCCACCGCGCCGGTCGCGCCGCTGACCTGGACAGTCGATCCGAAGCTGCCGCGGCAGCCGGTGCCGGCCAGCGACGGCGCCGACTATCTGAAGACCGTGCCGGGCTTCGCCGCGATCCGCAACGGCGGCACCAACGGCGATCCGGTGCTGCGCGGCATGTTCGGCTCGCGGCTCAACGTGCTCAGCAACGACGGCACCCTGGTCGGCGCGTGCCCGGCGCGGATGGACAACGCCTTGTCCTACATCGCGCCGGAGACTTTCGACCGGCTCACCATCGTCAAGGGCCCGCAGACCGTGCGCTGGGGGCCCGGCGCCTCCGCCGGCACCGTGCGCTTCGAGCGCGACACACCGCACTACGCCGCGCCGACGCTGGAAGGCGAGGCCAGCGCGCTGGTCGGGTCGTGGAACCGCAACGACCAGAACCTGGACCTGCGCGGCGGCAACCGCAGCGGCTACGCCCGCGTGGACGCCAACCGCTCCGAGTCCGGCGACTACCGCGATGGCGACGGCGCAGTGGTGCCGTCGCGCCGGCGCAAGTGGAATGCCGACGCCGCGGTCGGCTGGACCCCGGACCCGGACACCGTGCTGGAACTCTCCGCCGGCAGCGGCGACGGCCTGGCCCGCTACGCCGGGCGCAGCATGGACGGCACCCAGTTCCGTCGCACCAGCTACGCCGCGCGCTTCGAGCGCACCGACCTGCCCGGCGCCTGGGAAGCGCTGCGCGCCAACGCCTACGTCAACGACGCCGACCACGTCATGGACAACTACACGTTGCGCCGGCCCAACCCGCAGTCGGCGATGCCGATGCCGATGGCCGCCAACGTGGACCGGCGCACCAGCGGCGGGCGCGTGGAATCGGAGTGGCGCTGGGAGCAGGTCGTGGTCCAGGCCGGCGTCGACACCCAGCAAAGCCGCCACCGCGACCGCAGCGCCAGCGGCGAGGGCGCATACCGGACCGTGCCGTGGCGCACCGACGCGCGGTTCGACAATCTTGGCGCCTTCGCCGAAGCCACCTTCGGCGCCGGCACGGCGCAGCGCTGGATCGCCGGCCTGCGCCTGGATCGCGCGCAGGTCGAGGACACCCGGCGCAGCATCGGCATGATGGGCATGCCCAATCCCACTGCCGGACAGACACGCAGCGAAGACCTGGGCAGCGGTTTTCTGCGCGTGGAGCGCAACCTCTCGGCCGACACCGTCTGGTATGCCGGCCTCGGCCGCAGCGCACGCATGCCGGACTACTGGGAGCTGTTCTCTGCCGACATGGGCCCGATGGGCGCGGCCAACGCCTTCGTCGGGCTACGCCCGGAACGCACCACCCAGCTCGATCTCGGCCTGCAGTACCGCGGCGCGACCGTGCAGGGTTGGGTCTCCGCCTACGCCGGGCGGGTGCAGGACTTCATCCTCTTCACCTATGCCGACGGCGGCATGATGGGCACCACCACCCGCGTCGACAATGTCGATGCGCGCATCGCCGGCGCCGAGGCGGGACTGGATTGGCAGCCGTTGCACGGCCTGACCCTCGGCGGCACGCTGGCCTACGCCTGGGGCGAGAACCGTAGCGACGGCACGCCCTTGCCGCAGATGCCGCCGCTGGAATCGCGGCTGCGACTGGAGTGGGAAGGGCAGCGCTGGTCGGCCGGGGCGCTGCTGCGCGCGGTCGCGCGGCAGGGGCGGGTGGCGTTGGACCAAGGCAACGTGGTCGGCCGCGACCTCGGCCGCAGCGCCGGTTTCGCCACGCTGGGGGTGAGCGGCGGCTACCGGGTCAGTGAGGGGCTGCGGCTGAGCGCCGGCATCGACAACGTGTTCGACCGCCGCTACAGCGAACATCTCAACCTGGCCGGCAGCGCCGATTTCGGCTTCCCGGCCGACCCGGTGCGCATCGCCGAACCGGGCCGCAACCTGTGGTTGAAGGGCAACTACCGGTTCTGAGCAATCGGTGCACGCGACGTCCAGGCAGGCGTCGCGTGCGCCGCTCAGCCGTGGCCGATCAGAACCATTCCAGCAGCGAGATGCCGACGCCGACGTAGGTGGCGCGGTGGTTGTAGTCGATCATGCTCTCGCCATAGCCGTCGAACACCTGCACATGGCCGCGCAGCAGGTTGCTGATCGGGAAGCCCCAGTCCAGCTGCACCGCGCCGTGCGAGCGGTCGCCGCCGCGCAGCGAATGCCGTGCCATCAGCGCCACCTCGTGGCCGTTGCGGTTGTAGATCAGGGTCGCGTCGCCGCGGCCCATGTAGTCCTCGATGTCCGGATTGTTGTCCTGCTTGCGGCTCTCCGGGATGCGGTACCAGGGGCGCAGCACCAGCGCCCAGTTGTCGCGGTCCAGGCCGATGTTGAGCATCGCCCGGTTCCAGCTGCGCGACAGCGGATCGCTGCGGCCGTTGGACTGGTGGGTCAGCTGGATGCCGGTCATCCGTCCCTTCCAGCCGAACAGGCTGTAGTTGTTGCGGAACACCAGCATCAGTTCCGGCTCGTAGTTGGTCTCGCGGAACGGCCGCGACTGCTCCGCGTTGTAGACCTGCCAGCGCGAGCTCTGGGTATATGCGCCCCACAGGTCGCCGTTGTCGCCGAAGATGTTCTCCACGATCTTGGTCTTGAAGCTCAGCTGGAACTTCGCCTCCACGCTGTCCAGCGGCTCGGCGGTGGTCACCGTGTTGACCGGGTTCGGCGAGGACGGCAGCTCGTTCTTCTTGCTGGTCCAGAACGCCGGCAGCAGGTACACCGGCTTGTAGGCGCGCAGCTGGAAGGTGCCCAGCTTGGAGTCCTTGGCCAGTTCCCAGCGGCTGTCCAGCAGCGAGCCCTTGCCGGCATTGGCGATGGTGCTGTCGTAGCGGTCCTGCTTGAAGATCGCGGCGGCGCGCTGGCGGGTGCGCTCGGCGACGCCGGCGTCTTCCGGCACGCTGGCGTCCAGCTGTTGCTTCTGGCGTTCGCTGGCAGCCTTTGCCGCGGCATCGGCGGCCTGCGGATCGGCGGTGCGGCGCGACAACGCCTGGTCGTAGCAGGCCAGGCGGGCGGCGTCGCTGGAAATCGCCACGCAGGCTTCCGGCGAGGCGGGGGTGGGCAGGACTTCCTGCGCGTGCGCAAGCGGCACGGCCGCGATCGACAGCAGCAACAGGGGACGGACCTGACGATGGGACATGCGGTTCTCGCTGCAACGGGCGGCGCGGGCGGGTGGTGCGCTGCCGGGGTGAATGGCCGGCAGGGAAAATACAGGAAGTGACGACAACAGGGTCATCACACGTTCATGCTGCCGCCGCGACGCCGTCTTCAGGCGTACTGCGTCAGAGCAGCCAAGCCACCGCGAACACCGCGAGCATCGCCAGCGCCAGGCCGAGCTTGGCGGCGGTGCCCAGGACGATGCCCAGCCAGGTGCCGACGCCGACGCGGGTCGCCTGGCGCAGTTCGCGGCCGTGCCAGTACTCCCCGGCCAGAGCACCGACGAAGGGACCGACGAACAGCCCGATCGGCATGAAGAACATGCCGGCGATCCCGCCCAGCACCGATCCCCACAGCGCCTTGCGGCTGGCGCCGACGCGCTGCGCACCGAACGCGGTGGCCAGCAGGTCGACCAGCAGCGACAGCGCGGTGAGCACGCCGAGCACGGTCAGCGTCGGCCAGCCGAGCCGCTGGAAGCCGTCGGCCCAGGCCGCCAGCAGCATCCCGGCGAACATCAGCGGCGTACCGGGCAGGGCCGGCAGCAGCACCCCTGCCAGCCCGACCAGCACCAGGAGACCGGCACAGATGTAATAGATGAACGCAGGGTCCACGTGGCTCACCGCGGGGGAGGTTTGGGGGTTGACAGACGGGGTCTTTTTGCTGATTGCATTTTCATTTTGACCGGGGTAAGTTGCAGCCGCTGCGTTTGCAAAGGTCACCGTGAATCGTGGCCTGATGCGGTAGATCCACCGATCCGCTACATCGTTATACCTCGCTTCCTCCTTGCAACCAGCCGCCGCACCCCACGGCGTACCCACCCCTGAGACGTGTTCCAAGGAGTAAGTCGATCATGAACGGCACTGGCAATCGCGAAAACGGCACCGTGAAGTGGTTCAACGATGCCAAGGGTTTCGGTTTCATCAGCCGCGAAAACGGCGAGGACGTGTTCGTGCACTTCCGGGCGATCCAGACCCAGGGCTTCAAGAGCCTGAAGGAAGGCCAGAAGGTCAGCTTCACCGTGGTGCAGGGCCAGAAGGGCCTGCAGGCCGACGCGGTGCAGCCGCTCTGAGGCGTTGTCGCGCGCCGCGTCGCGCGCAGCAAAAAGGCCCGCACTGCGGGCCTTTTTGCGTTTCGGGGCAGGTCGGCGAGGCCGATCAGCGCGGCACGACGCGCCCGTTGACCACGCGCACATAGGTGTTCTCGCGCACACCGGCCAGGTCGCGCTGGTTGACCACGATCACCCGGCCGTCGTCCATCTGCACATGCACGTCGTAGGTGTCGCTGGTGACGTTCTTCTGGATCTGGTTGCCGGCCAGCGCGCCGGCCGCCGCGCCGGCCACCGCCGACACGTTCTGGTTGCCCTTGCTGCCGCCGGTATGGTCGGAAATCTCGTGGCCGGCGACCGCGCCGACGATGCCGCCCAGGATCGCGCCCGTGGCCGACGGCGCGGTGCGGCCGGACGGTACGGTGTCGATGCGGGTGACGATGCCGCAGTCGGCGCAGCGGGTCTGGGTGTAACCGCCGCGCGCCGGCTGGCTGTAGCCGCCGCCGTAACCGCCGCCATAGCCCGGGGACGTGGCGCAGCCTGCCAGCGCCAGGGTCGCCACGGCAGCGGTGGCCATCAGTTGAATCTTCATGGGTGCTCTCCTCGACAGTGATGGAGCGCGGCGGCAGCGCCGCGTTCGCACGCATCCTGTCCACCCCTGCGTGAATGCAACGCCAACCCCGGCAGGTGCCGTTCAGCCTCGCGCCGGCTCGCGTCAGCGGCAATTCATCGACACGCGCACTGGCACATGTGCGCTGAAGCCACGCCGCCAGCGCAGCGAGGCCTGCGTCGGTCCGTCAGCGAACCCCCTGCAGCAAGCTCGGCGCCGCTCTCAGCGAACGCTCAGCGGAAATCGCGGTGGCAGGCGTCGCAGCGTTCGTCGATCTGCTGGCGCGCCTGCGCCAGCGCGGTGCAGTCGGCCGGCGGCTGTGCCAGCGCCGCGTCCACACCGGCGCGCAGCGCATCGGCGTGCTCGCGGAAGCGGCTGTCGTCGGCCAGGTCGGGAAACGCCGTGCCCAGCTCGTCGCCGAGCAGGCGCAGCGTGCGCAGCCGCGCCTGCGGACCCGCGCCGCTGCATTGCCGGTGCGCGGCGTCGCGTTCGAGCAGCGCCAGTTGCTTGCCCATCACCTGCATCAGGCTGCGCGGGAACGGATCCTGCCGCGCCTGCACCGCGCGCAGCGCCATCACCGTCAGCACCAGGCCGAGCAACAGGCCGGCCAGCAGCACGAACAGATAGCGGGACGCGGAAGCGGGCGGGGGCGGCTTGACCATGGGTGGCATGCACGGCGGGATGGAGTGCCGATGGTACGCCTGCGGCGACGCGTCGCGCGCGGGCCGCCAAGCCACGCCGCGAATCCCCAATACCCAATCCCGGCTCCCCAGGCAATCCCCTAAAATGCGCGGATGAACGAACAATGGCGCGAACGCTTCGCCGGCATCGACCGGCTCTACGGGCAAGGCACGATCGCGCGGCTGGCGCAGTGCCGGGTGGCGGTGGTGGGCATGGGCGGGGTCGGCTCGTGGGTGGTCGAGGCGCTGGCGCGCTCGGCCGTCGGGCATCTGACCCTGATCGACGCCGACGACATCTGCGTGTCCAACACCAACCGGCAACTGCCGGCACTGGCCGGTCAGTACGGGCGCAACAAGGCGGTGGCGATGGCCGAGCGCTGCGTGGCGATCAATCCGCAGATCGAGGCGGTGGCGGTCGAGGCCTTCCTCACCCCGACCAACATCGCCGACTTGCTCGATGCCGGCTTCGACCTGGTGATCGATGCCTGCGACAGCTTTCGGGTCAAGGTCGAGACCATCGCCTGGTGCCGGCGGCGCAAGCTGCCGCTGCTGACCGTGGGCTCGGCCGGCGGGCGCACCGACCCGACCCTGGTGCGGATCCGCGACGTGTCGCGCACCGAGCACGACGCCATGCTGGCGCTGATCCGCAAGAAGCTGCGCAGCGAGTTCAATTTCCCCAAGAACCCGCAGCGCTATTTCGGCGTGCCGGCGGTGTACTCGCTGGAGAACGTGCGCTATCCGCAGGCCGATGGCAGCGTCTGCGGACTGCGGCCGGTGCTGGGGCCGGATGCGGCCTTGAACCTGGACTGCGGCGCCGGGCTGGGCGCGGCCACCCACATCACCGGTGCGTTCGCCTTCGCCGCGGTCGGCAAGGCGCTGGAGATGCTGTTGAAGCGCGCGGTGGCGCGCGAGGCGGCGGCCGCCTAGCGCGCGCCGGATGGCGGCGGCGCGTCCGGGGCGCGCGTGGCCGCGCCGCTCATCAGGTTGCGCTCGGTGCCGGCCTGCAGGAAGGCCAGCCGTTCCAGGTCGTGCGCCGGCTGCGGCCGTCCGAACAGGAAGCCCTGGAAGTGCCGGCAACCCATCGCCGAAAGCATCTCGCACTGCTGCGCATCCTCGATGCCTTCGGCGAGCGCGACCATGCCCATCACCTCCGAGATCTCCACGATCTTGGCCAGCAGGCGCCGCGAGGACTCGTCGGCCTTGGCGTCGTTGACGAACTGCCGGTCGATCTTGAGCTTGGTGACCGGCAGCGTCCTGAGCATGGCCAGCGACGAGAAGCCGGTGCCGAAATCGTCCAGCGCCCAGCCGATGCCGAACGCCTTGAGTTCGTGCATCTTGGCGCGCACCCCGGCGGTGTCCACGTACAGCGCCGATTCGGTCAGCTCGAATTCCAGCGACGCCGGCGCCACCCCCTCGCTGGTGATCACCTGCTTCACCGACGCCACGAAGTTGGGATCGAGCAACTGCACCGGGCTGACGTTCACCGCGACCACCAGCGCACGCAGATCCTGCTCGTGCGACCAGCGCCGCAGCGTGCTGCAGGCCTGACGCAGCACTTCCAGTCCCACGTCCCGGATCAGCTGGCTCTCTTCGGCCAGCGGGATGAATTTGTCCGGGGTCAGCAGCTTGCCGCTGGGATGGCGCCAGCGCACCAGCGCCTCGGCGCCGAGCATGCTGCCGTTCGCGCTCACCTGCGGCTGGTACAGCACCTCGATCTCGCCGTTGCCGACTGCGCGCGCCAGTTCCCGCTCCAGCGAAATGCGCGCGTTCACGTCGTTGCGGTAGATGTGCAGGATCGCCGCGAGCAGGCCGGCCGCGCAGGCCATGTTGGAGATCGCGCCGAGTCGGCGCATCCCCAGCGGCGGCGAGGACGCCGGCGCCAGCCAGTCCAGTTCGCCCGAACCGAACGCGACGAAGGCGCCCAGGCACGCCAGCGGGAACACCAGCGCGCGGTAGCGGCGGCTGCGGTCGAACACGAACAGCGCGCCGGCCGCCAGCGGCAGGAAGAAGGTGTGCACCGAGCGCGGCACCGTGCCGATCGGCGCATCGATGATCGAGATCACCAGCACCACCACGAACACGCCATGCGCCACCAGCGACAACGAGGCCTCGTCGCAATGGCGGCGGCGGCACAGCGCGAGCAGGCCGACCGCCGTCAGCCCGACGAAGGCGAGCGCCAGTTCCGGCCGGCCGTAGTACAGGTAGCACACGGTCCACAATGCGCCGAGCGTGGTGCACGAGACCCCGGCCAGGGTCAGGGTGCTGCGCATCTTGCGGCTGCGATTGCTGTCGCGGAATTTCAGGGAGACCCAGCTTTCGCCGTTGGAGACGTGTTTCTCCGAACTCGCACCGCTTTTCATCGTCGTGGCGCTCGCATGCGCGATGGCTCCGCTCGCGCCGGGGCGGCCGCGGAGGAGGCGATCGCACGCGTGCGCCGCGCGCTGTGGAGAAGCGGGTAGGGGATACGGCTTGCCGGTTGTTTCACGCCAGGATGATCCGATCTGCCAGAACGCGTGCCATCGAGCCGGCCGCCGAGCCTTTTGCTGAGAGCGAACGGGTTCACACTCCGGTGCCTGGCGGACAAAAGATCCGCTCGCCGTTCAGCGCGGTGCACAGTAGCAGAAGCCAGCAGGCGGAAACCCTGTCGAAAGACCGTGATCCGGTAGCCCAGTTCACAGTTTCGTACGAAAGATGCGCGGCAAGCGACGTTCGCGCGGATTGCTGCAGCGTGGAGCTGCGCGTTGGCCAGCGTGCCTGTGTGCCGAGCGGCGCTTGCGCGGGGCGCCGCCACGCCGGCGAGCGGTGTGCGCTGTGTCTGCGGGACAGTCCTGCGTCAGCCCGGCGCGGCTGTGTCGGGAAGCACGTCGGGCAGGCCGAACAAGCGCCGCGCATTGGCCGTGGTCTGCGCGGCGATGGAGTCGGCAGGTGCGTCGCGCAGCGCGGCAATGGTGTCCAGCACCGTGCGCAGCCGCGCCGGTTCGTTGCGCTGGCCGCGGATCGCGGCATCGGGCTGGTCCGGCGCATCGGTTTCCAGCAGCAGCTGTTGCAACGGAACCGTGGCGGCGAGCCGGCGCAGGCGCTGCGCCCGTGCGTAGGTGACCGGCCCGCCCAGGCCGATCAGGAAATCCAGCGACTGCAACTGTGCCGCCTGCTCGGCGCTGCCGGCGAAACTGTGCACCACGCCACGCAGGCGCCCGACCTTGCGGATCGCCAGGATCACCGCGTCCACCGCGCGCCGCGCATGCACGATCACCGGCAGGTCGAACTCTCGTGCCAGTTGCAGCTGGCCGGCGAAGTAGCGCTGCTGCTCGGCTTCGTCCAAGCCTTCGACGAAGAAGTCCAGGCCGCATTCGCCGATCGCGCAGGGACGCTCGCGTTCGATCCACTCGCCGAGCAAGGGCAGGTGCTCGGGCCGGTGCTCGGCCAGAAACAGCGGATGCAGGCCATACGCCGGATACAGGCCGGGCGCGGCCGCGCAGACCGCACGCAGCTTCGCCCAGGACGCCGCGGTCACCGCCGGCACCACCTGCGCCTGCACGCCCGCCGCCTGCGCGCGCGCGATCACCGCGTCGCGGTCCGGATCGAACTCTTCCGCGTCCAGGTGGCAGTGGCTGTCGATCAACGGCATCGGCGCTCAGCGGCGCACGCGTTGCGCGGTCGAGTTCAGCGGCTCGGTGGCCGGCGCCGGGGTGCGGGTCTTCCAGTTGGCCAGCAGCAGGGTTCCCAGGCCGAACACGATCTCGTCGATGAAGGGCACCGGATCGGGTAGCAGCACGCTCAGCACGAACAGCCCGGCGGTGATCTTGAACAGCGTCGGGTAGCGCAATTTGCCCGCCCAGCGCAGCAGCGGATAGACGATCGGGTTGGGCATGTCAGGTGCTCCGGGGCAGCGGTGGAAACGCTAACAGCTTTGATATGGCGACGTTCCGGGGGCGTTACCAGTTGCGAGTACGCCGCGTTACTGAATAGGGAGCGGATCGGTTCAGCTTCGGCATGGTAATCACAGCACCGTAGACAACGCGGTCAGCCCGCAGGAGAGCACACATGAAAAGCACTACGACAACCGTTCTGGTCGCGGCTGGCGCCTTGCTGGTCGGCGGCGTCGCCACCGCGGCCTTCATGAACAATCGCGACAAACCCGTGGACGTCGCCAGCGGCGACGTGCGCCCGGCCCTGGACAATACCCGCGGCGACAGCGCGATGGACAACAGCGTCGGCGGCAAGCTCGAGTACGCCGACGTGGTCCGGGTCGACCCGATCACCCAGAAGCAGCAGCGCTACGCCGAGGTGATCGGCACCGAGCCGCTGCGCCAGACCTCCACCACCACCACGCCGCGCCAGGTGTGCAACGACGTGGTGGTGCAGGAGCGCCTGCCCGAGCGCGACGGCAATGTCGGCGGCACCGTGGTCGGCGCGGTGGTCGGTGGCCTGCTCGGCAACCAGATCGGCCATGGCAACGGCCGCAAGGCCGCGACCGCGGCCGGCGCGGTGGCCGGTGGCTTCATCGGCAACCGCATCGACCAGAACCATGTCGGCGGCCGCGTGGTCGACCGTACCGAGCGCCAGTGCCACACCGAGAACAGCACCGCGCAGTCCTCGACCATCACCGGCTACAACGTGACCTACCGCAACGACGACGGCACCACCGGCACCATGCGCATGGACAGCAAGCCGGGCAGCCGCATCGCCATGGGCACGCAGGACGTGGTCAAGGGCTATGACGTGACCTACCGTTACGACGGCCAGGAAAAGACCGTGCGCATGGACGACCGCCCGAACAGCGATCGCCTGCCGGTGCTGGACGGCCGCCTGGTCACCCAGACCGCCTCGGCCGGCGACGTCGCCGTCAGCCAGCGCTGAGTCGCAGCGCGGTTGCACCTCCGAAGGCCGGCGCGTGCGCCGGCCTTCGTCTATCTGCGGGCGGCGGCGCGGGCGGGGCCGATACAATGCGGTTTTCGCCGTGGACACCACCATGCCCCTGCCTTGCGACGACCTGTTCAACGTAGCCGCGCTGCTCAGCGAGGAGGAACGCGCGATCCAGCAGGCGGTGGCGCGCTTCGTCGATGCCAAGGTGTTGCCGGTGATCGGCGACGCCTTCGACCAGGCGCGGTTCCCGCGCGAACTGGTGCCGGAACTAGCGCAACTGGGGCTGCTCGGCGCCAGCCTGCCCGCCGGGCAAGGCGGTGGCGGCCTCAACGCGGTCTGCTACGGCCTGATCTGTCAGGAACTGGAGCGCGGCGACAGCGGCCTGCGCAGCTTCGTCAGCGTGCAGTCCTCGCTATGCATGTACCCGATCCATGCCTATGGCAGCGACGCGCAACGCCAGCGCTGGTTGCCGGCGATGGCCGCCGGCACGGCGATCGGCTGCTTCGGCCTGACCGAGTCCCAGGGCGGCTCCGACCCGGCGGCGATGCAGACCCGTGCGGTGCGCGACGGCGACGGTTGGCGCCTGAGCGGCAGCAAGATGTGGATCACCAACGGCAGCATCGCCGACGTGGCGATCGTGTGGGCACAGACCGACGACGGCATCCAGGGTTTCCTGGTCGAGGCCGGCACTCCGGGCTTCGGCACCCAGGGCATCGCGCACAAGATGAGCCTGCGCGCCTCGGTGACCTCGGCGCTGTTCTTCGACGACGTGCGCCTGCCCGACAGCCAGCGCCTGCCCGGCGTGCGCGGCTTGAAGGGGCCGCTGGGCTGCCTGACCCAGGCCCGCTACGGCATCAGCTGGGGCGCGATCGGCGCGGCCATCGCCTGCCTGCGCGAGGCGCTGGCCTATGCCGGCGAGCGCATGCTGTTCGGGCGGCCACTGGCGGCGACGCAGAGCGCGCAGATCAAGCTGGCCGACATGGCACGGCGCATCGCCAGCGCGCAGTTGCTGGCGCTGCAACTGGGCCGGCTCAAGGACGCCGGCATGCTGCAGCCGGCGCAGGTGTCGCTGGCCAAGTGGAACAACGTGCGCATGGCGCTGGACATCGCGCGGGAGTGCCGCGACCTGCTCGGCGGCGCCGGCATCACCACCGACTACGGCGCGATCCGGCATGCGCTGAACCTGGAATCGGTGATCACCTACGAGGGCACCGAGACCGTGCACCAACTGGTGGTCGGCCGCGAACTGACCGGCATCAATGCGTTTTGAAGCCATCGCCCGCGGCCGGCTGCGGGCCTGTTCACAGGAGAACCGACGATGAGCGTCTTCGATGTGCGCGTGGAAACCGAGCGCCTGGTGCTGCGCCCGCCCACTGCCGAGGATTTCGCGGCGTTCTGCGCCTTTTCCGCCGACGCCGAGACCATGCATCACCTTGGCGGCGTGCAGGCGCCATCGGTGGTCTGGCGCAGCCTGACCTCGCTGGTCGGCAGCTGGCAGTTGCAGGGATTTGCGATGTTCTCGGTGATCGAGAAGCGCAGCGGGCAGTGGATCGGCCGGGTCGGTCCCTGGCAGCCGCACGGCTGGCCGGGTCCGGAGGTCGGCTGGGGCATCGCCCGCGCGTTCTGGGGCCAGGGCTATGCGCCGGAGGCAGCCACGGCGTCGATCGACTGGGCGTTCGCGCAATTGGGCTGGACCGAGGTGATCCACACCATCGTGCCGGACAACGCCAACTCCAAGGCGGTGGCGGCCAAGCTAGGCTCGCGCTACCTGCGCCAGGACCGCCTGCCGGAGCCGCTGCAGGCGTTCGAGGTGGAAGTGTGGGGCCAGTCGCGCGCGCAGTGGCAGGCGCGGCGCTGAGCCACGACGACGGCAGCATTCGACACAGGAGCAGCACATGGCATCCGAACGTTTTCCCCTGACCGTGTACGGCATGGCGCTGTCCGGCAATTGCTACAAGGTGCGGCTGTTGCTGGACCAGCTCGGTTGCGGCTACCGCTGGGTCGAGGTCGACAGCGCCAACGGCCAGACCCGCACCCCGGCGTTCCTGGCCAAGAATCCCAACGGCAAGGTGCCGCTGCTGGAACGCGAGGACGGGCGCGTGCTGGCCGAATCCAACGCCATCCTGTGCTGGCTGGCCGAGGGCACCGGCTATCTGCCCGCCGATCCCTGGCAGCGCGCGCAGGCGCTGAGCTGGCTGTTCTTCGAGCAGTACAGCCACGAACCCTATGTGGCGGTGGCGCGCTTCGTCTGCGGCTGGACGCCGCCCGACTCTCCGCGCCGTGCCGAACTGCCGCGCCTGCGCGAGGGCGCGCTGCGGGCGCTGGCGGTGATGGAGCAGCACCTGCAGGCGCAGGCCTGGTTCACCGGGCCGGCCTACGGCATCGCCGATATCGCGTTGTTCGCCTATACGCATTGCGCCGGCGATGCCGGCATCGCGCTGACCCAGTATCCGGCACTGTGCGACTGGCTGCAGCGGGTGCGCGCGACGCCGGGTTTCGTGGCGCTGCCGCCGCTGCCGGAGGACGTGCAGGCACGCCTGGCGCAGACCGGGACGTCAACGGCGTTCACCTGACTGCCGCGCGCCGGCGGCTAGCCTGCAGGTCCATTCGGTCAGGAGTAACGCCATGAGCCAGTACCGCATCGCCGTGTTCGTCGGCAGCCTGCGCAAGGAATCGTTCAACCGGCGTCTGGCGCACGCGCTTGAGCGACTTGCGGGCGACCGCGCCCGTTTCGAGTACGTGGAGATCGGCGACCTGCCGCTGTACAACCAGGACCACGACCACGACTATCCGGCGCAGGGCCGGCGCCTGAAGACGCAGGTCAGCGGCGCCGACGCGGTGCTGTTCGTCACCCCCGAATACAACCGTTCCATCCCCGGCGTGCTCAAGAACGCCATCGACCTGGGCTCGCGTCCGTACGGCGAGAGCGCCTTCGCCGGCAAGCCGGCGGCGGTGTGCGGGACCTCGCCGGGGGCGATCGGCACCGCCATGGCGCAGCAGCACCTGCGCAACGTGCTGGCCTACCTGGACATGCCGGTGCTGGGGCAGCCGGAGATCTTTCTGCAGTTCAAGGAGGGCCTGATCGCCGAGGACGGCGCGATCGACGACGAGCGCACGCGCAAGTTCCTCGCCGGCTTCGTCGACAAGTTCATCGCCTGGATCGACGAACTGCAGGCCTGAAGAGCCATCGCGGCGCGTGCCGTGGTGCGCGGATGGGGCAGGGCGGGCCTTGTGCGACGCGGTCTCGGCGAGGTTCTCAACCGCTTGTCCCCAGACTTGTCCCCAGCCTCTGGCGAGGCGTGGCGACCCAGGTGCCGCCGCTCAGGCAGGCGCCCTGTGTCGAGCGTCGCCCTAGCCCCGGCCGGGCGCGGCGACTAAAATCGGCGCCCGGGCCGCGGTGAGGCCGCGCCCGGCGCCCGCGCCCCACAGAGAAGACCCAGCCTATGTCCGCCCGTCCCGGCTACCGCGGCGATCGCAAAAGCGAGCGCAGCGAACGCAGCGAGCCGCGTCTCGACCAGTTGCGCGTGCCGCCGCACTCGATCGAGGCCGAACAGGCCGTGCTCGGCGGCCTGATGCTGGCGCCGGACGCCTACGACCGGGTCAACGACCAGCTCACCGAGAACGATTTCTACCGGCGCGATCATCAGTTGATCTACCGCGCGATCCGCGAGCTGGCCGAGAAGGGACGCCCGTTCGATGCGGTGACCCTGGGCGAGTGGTTCGAATCGCAGGGCAAGCTGGAGATGGTCGGCGACGGCGCCTACCTGATCGAACTGGCCAGCACCACGCCCTCGGCCGCCAACATCGTCGCCTACGCCGAGATCGTCCGCGACAAGGCGGTGCTGCGGCAGTTGATCGAGGTCGGCACCACCATCGTCAACGACGGCTTCCAGCCGGAAGGGCGCGAGAGTTCGGAACTGCTGGCATCGGCGGAAAAGGCGGTGTTCCAGATCGCCGAGGCCGGCGCGCGCGGGCGCAGCGACTTCGTGGCGATGCCCGGCGCGTTGAAGGACGCGTTCGAGGAACTGCGCAACCGCTTCGAGAACGGCGGCAACATCACCGGCCTGCCGACCGGCTACAACGACTTCGACGCGATGACCGCCGGCCTGCAGCCGACCGACCTGATCATCCTCGCCGCGCGTCCGGCGATGGGCAAGACCACCTTCGCGCTGAACATCGCCGAATACGCGGCGATCAAGTCGAAGAAGGCGGTGGCGGTGTTCTCGATGGAAATGTCCGCCTCGCAGCTGGCGATGCGCCTGATCTCCTCCAACGGCCGCATCAACGCGCAGCGCCTGCGTACCGGCCAGCTCGAGGACGAGGACTGGGCGCGGGTCACCGGCGCGATCAAGATGCTCAAGGAGACCAAGATCTTCATCGACGACACGCCGGGCGTGTCGCCGGAAGTGCTGCGCTCCAAGGCGCGCCGGCTCAAGCGCGAGCACGACCTGGGCCTGATCGTGATCGACTACCTGCAGCTGATGTCGGTGCCCGGCAACAGCGAGAACCGCGCCACCGAGATCTCGGAGATCTCGCGCTCGCTCAAGGGCCTGGCCAAGGAGCTGGGGGTGCCGGTGATCGCGTTGTCGCAGCTCAACCGCTCGCTGGAAACCCGCACCGACAAGCGCCCGGTGATGGCCGACCTGCGCGAATCCGGCGCGATCGAGCAGGACGCGGACATGATCGTGTTCATCTACCGCGACGACTACTACAACAAGGAAAATTCGCCGGACAAGGGCCTGGCCGAAATCATCATCGGCAAGCACCGCGGCGGCCCGACCGGGTCGTGCAAGCTCAAGTTCTTCGGCGAATACACCCGCTTCGACAATCTCGCCCACGATTCGGTGGGCGCGTTCGAGTAAGCCTGCGCGCTACACGCACATCATCTTGCGAGTGCGGCGCCCGGTACGTTCCGGGCGCCGCCTGGTAGCGTATGGAGCGAGGATCACTCGGGGATCTGGATTTCCATGTTGCTAGTGGTGTCGTAGGTGTTGGCACCATATTCTGCGTGGTGAGTGCACACCACGGTGATCTTGCGATAGGTGCCATAGCCGAGGACCCAAGGAGATTTGAAATGCACGTCGACCAGGGCGCCGTTGCGTTCCTCGTCGTAGTCAGACCCGGAGTGGCCATATACGTCGTAGGCTTTGCAGTTCACGTTCATGTAGTCGGCGTCGATACGGTTATTACTGGCATTGGCGAAGCGCGAGTACGCGCGGATCACCACACGCTTGGCACCGGCTGGACCATTTTCGGTCTGATATCCCTGGTTCTGGATCACGCCCTGCAGCGTGTAGACCGGCGTGCTGCCGCCGCCACCACCGCCGCCACACGACGCTTCGGCGTCGCCTTGCAAGACTTCGTTCTGCTGCAGCCCGGGTTCGGGCTCGCACGCCATCGCCAGCGGGGCGGCGAGACTCAGTGCGAGGGTGAGGGCGGCTTTTGCGATGCGCTTGTCCATGGGTCTTGCTCTCCTGAAATCATTGCGGATGTCGGCGATGGGCGTGGCCGTGCTGCGCCGTTGGCTGCCCGCAGCGCGTCGCGGCCCTGTCGATGCAGGTCCGGGCGCGGGCGGTTCGGGGCGCACGCAACCGCGCTCGCCGGCCGTGATGACCGTGAGATCGCAGAGGCGATGGCGGATGTCCCCGTGCGCGCGAGACGGCCGTGGCCATGTCGTGCGCGGTGCAGCGAAAGCACGGATGACGTCCTTCCCCGGAACGTCATCCATCAGCAGCGGTCGCGGCGCCGTTTCGACATGACGGCGCCCGCCACGGCGTTATAGCAGGGCGGACGAGGCGCGCGTGCGCGGCGCGCGGCGATGTCTACGAAATCCGGCCAGCGCGACACTTGCTGCGCCAGGATCGGTGGTGTCGAAGCATGTGCGACTCGCGCCGCATGCTCACCTGGCCGCTGCACCCGATCCGTATCATGGCGCGTCCTTCGCTGCGTCCCCTCGCATGAGCTACGCCATCGTCTGGTTCCGGCGCGACCTGCGCCTGCACGATCAACCTGCCTTGCAGGCCGCTCTGGATGCCGGGCATACGCCGGTGCCGGTGTACCTGCACAGCCCGGAAGACGAGGGCCCATGGGCCGCGGGCGCGGCTTCGCGCAGCTGGCTGCAGCGCTCGCTGGCGGCATTGGACGCGCAACTGCGCGCGCGCGGTTCGCGCCTGATCCTGCGCCAGGGCCCGGCCGAGACCGCCTTGCGCCAGGTGATCGCCGACTGCGGCGCAGTGGCGGTGTACTGGAACCGCCGCTACGAGCCGGCCACGCAGCCGCGCGATGTGCGGCTCAAGCGCGAACTGCGCGAGCAGGGCCTGGAGGTGCACAGCCACAACAGCGCGCTGCTGTTCGAACCCTGGCAACTGGCGACGCAGCAGGGCGGCCCGTACAAGGTGTTCACCCCGTTCTGGCGCAGCGCCTTGAGCCATTGGCAGGTGCCCGCGTTGCAGGCCGCGCCGAAGACGCTGCCAGCGCCGCCCAAGGATCTGGACAGCCTGCCGCTGGAACGACTCGGCCTGGCGCCGGCGCTGGACTGGGATCGCGGCTTCTGGGAGGTCTGGCAGCCGGGCGAGGCGGGCGCACACGAGGCGCTGGACGTGTTCGTCGACGGCGCGCTGCGCGACTATCTCGATGGCCGCGACCGCCCCGACCAGGTCGGCACCTCGCGGCTGTCGCCGCACCTGCATTTCGGCGAGATCGCGCCATGGCGCATCGTCGCGACGCTGGAACGGCAGCGCCGCGCCGCCACCGCCGCGGCGATCGACGGCTACATCCGCCAACTGGGCTGGCGCGATTTCGCCCACCACCTGCTGCACCATTTCCCGGACACGCCCGAGCGCAACCTCAACCCGCGCTTCGAGCGCTTTCGCTGGGCCAAGCCCGATGCGGCGACATTGCACGCCTGGCAGCGCGGCCGCACCGGCGTGCCGATCGTCGATGCCGGCCTGCGCGAGCTGTGGCACACCGGCTGGATGCACAACCGCGTGCGCATGATCGTCGCCAGCTACCTGTGCAAGCACCTGCGCGTGCATTGGTCCGAAGGCGCGCGCTGGTTCTGGGACACCCTGGTCGATGCCGACCTGGCCAACAACACCCTGGGCTGGCAGTGGGTGGCCGGCACCGGCGCCGACGCCGCACCGTATTTCCGCGTGTTCAATCCGGTGACCCAGGCGCAAAAGTTCGATCCGAAGGGCGAGTACATCGCGCGTTGGGTGCCGGAACTGGCGGCGCTGCCGGTGGCCGACCGCTTCGCGCCCTGGCAGGCGCCGCAGCGGCTGGCGCAGGCTGCGCCGCAGTATCCGCGGCAGCCGATCGTGGACCTGGCCGCCGGCCGCGATGCGGCGCTGGCCGCCTATCGCGAGACCGCCGCCGGCTGAGCACGGGCTCGGTGTTGCGCGGCGCAGCACGGCCGCAGGCGCGATTGACGCCCTTCGCGGGGCCATGATTCACTCCGGGCTCGGACAGGAGCCCGCATGGCCACCAGCTCAGCTCGCCGCAAGCCGCAGCGCGAACCGATGTCGCGCGTGGACACCGCCTGGTTGCGGATGGACCGGCCGACCAATCCGATGATGATCACCGGCGTGCTGATGTTCGACGAGCCGCTGGCCCTGCCTGCGCTCAAGCAACTGGTGCGCAAGCGCTTCCTGGCCTTCCCGCGGTTCCTGCAGAAGCCGGTGGAGACCGCCACCGGCGCCTACTGGCAGCGCGACGACGATTTCGATCTGGACTGGCACGTGCGTCTTTCGGCCTTGCCCGGGCGCGGGCAGAAGAAGGCGCTGGAGCGCTTCGCCGGGCAGATGGCCTCCACGCCCTTGGACAAGACCAAGCCGCTGTGGCAGTTCCACCTGATCGAGCGCTACGAAGGCGGCTCGGCGCTGGTGGCGCGCATCCACCACAGCTATGCCGACGGCATCGCGCTGGTGCAGGTGCTGCTGTCGCTGACCGATACCCAGCGCACCCCGGAGCCGTCGGCGCAGCTCGGGCGCGCCTGGCTCAAGGACGACGGCAAGGAGGTGGTGCGCCGGGTCGGCGCGGTGGACCGCTACCTCAAGCTCGGCGGGCGCATGCTCGACAAGGGCCGGGCGATGGCGCAGGACCCGAACCTGCCCCAGATGCTGGCGCGCGAAGGCGGGCTGATCGGCCGCGAACTGGTCAATGCGCTGCTGCTGGCCGACGATCCGCCGACGCTGCTGCGCGGCCGCCTCGGCGTCAGCAAGCGCGTGGCCTGGGCCGAGCCGCTGGACCTGGACGAGGTCAAGGCGGTGGGCCGCGCCTGCGACTGCACGGTCAACGACGTGCTGATGGCGACCATGGCCGGCGCCCTGCGCGACTACATGCTCGAACGCGGCGAACGCCTGGACGGGGTGACCCTGCGCGCCACCGTGCCGGTCAACCTGCGCCCGCTGGAGCACGCGCGCAAGCTCGGCAACCACTTCGGCCTGGTGTTCCTGGACCTGCCGGTGGGCGAGGCCAATCCGGTGCGGCGCCTGCAGTGCGTGGCCGAGTCGATGCAGCAGCTCAAGCAGTCGCGGCAGGCGATGGTGGTGTTCGGCCTGCTGGCGGCGGTGGGCATGGCGCCGGCGGCGCTGCAGTCGGCGGCGCTGGACCTGTTCAGCCGCAAGGCCACCACCGTGGCGACCAACGTGCCGGGGCCGCAGCAGCCGCTGTACCTGGCCGGCAGCCGCGTGCGCGAGATGATGTTCTGGGTGCCGCAGACCGGCTCGATCGGTGTCGGCGTGTCGATCATGAGCTACAACCACCGCGTGCACTTCGGCCTGATCGGCGATGCGCGGCTGATTCCCGATCCGGACGCGGTGATGCGGCGGGTCGGCGCCGAGTTCGAAAAACTGCTGTACCTGGCGCTGATGGGCGATTGGGAGCAGCCGCTGCGCGCGGCCGACGCCGAAGATCTGCTGCCGTCTTCCTGAACCGGGCGCATCGCGCGCCGGGCTGCGTTCATCCGCGCCTCGCGTGGCCCTGTTTATGCTGCGGCCACGTCAAACCAGGTTCGGAGAGAACATGATGAAAACGACCACCCTTCGCGGCGTGTCCGTGGCCCTGGCCAGTGCGCTGGTGCTGTCCGCCTGCGCCACCGGCGGCTCCTACGTGCAGCGCGACCAGTACGGCAATCCCACCGAGCAGCAGAACCGTACCGGCCGCGGCGCGCTGATCGGCACCGCGGTCGGCGTCGCCGCCGGCCTGCTCAGCGGCAGCAGCGCCACCGAGCGCCGCCAGCACGCGATGATCGGCGCCGGCATCGGCGCGCTCAGCGGCGCGGCGATCGGCAACTACCAGGATCGGCAGGAACGCGCGCTGCGCGAGCGCACCGCCAACACCGGTATCGACGTGCGCCGCGACGGCGACAACATCACCCTCAATCTGCCCGACGGCATCACCTTCGACTTCAACCAGTCCACGCTCAAGCCGCAGTTCTATTCGGCGCTCAACGGCGTGGCCCAGACCCTGGGCGAATACAACCAGACCATGATCGAAGTGGTCGGCCACACCGACAGCATCGGCAGCGATGCGGTCAACCAGCGTCTGTCCGAACAGCGCGCGTCCTCGGTGGCCGCCTACCTGACCGCGCAGGGCGTGCAGCCCGAGCGCATCCAGACCCTGGGCGCCGGCAAGAAGTACCCGATCGCCGACAACAGCACCGAGGCCGGTCGCGCGCAGAACCGCCGCGTGGAGATCCGCGTGGTGCCGCTGCGCGCCTCGGCCGGCTGACCGATCCGATCCGCCGACCGCAACGACGAACGGGCCGCATTGCGGCCCGTTCGCGTTTTTGCGCTGCTGCTGCGACGCGTTGTGCGCGGCGCGGCTCAGACCAGTGCCGCGTCCTCTTCGTCCTCGGCTTCCGTCTCCAGCGCCGCCGGCACCGGCGCCGGTGTGGCTGCGACGCGCGGCAGGCTGGCCAGCGACTGCGTGTTCATCGCCACGCCGCTGCACAGGGTGAACTCCGCGCCGTCCTCGGCCTGCTGCGTGGCCAGCTTGGCCGGGCACTGCGCCATCATGTAGCTGACGTCGAAGTTGAGCTTGTCGACCAGGAAGTCGACGAAGGCGCGCACCTTCGGCGAGAGCATGCGCCCGCCCGGGAACACTGCGTTGAAGTCCAGGTCCGGCCCGACCCAGCCGCCGAGCACGCGCCGCGCCTTGCCGGCCTCGATCAGCGGCTTGATCGTCGCGTCGCTGGCCAGCACCAGGCCTTCGCCGCAGACCAGGCCGCCGATCAGCGCCGCCGAATCGTTGGCCAGCAGGATCGGCTGGACCAGGAATTCGCCGCTCTGCTTGCCGTTGCGCAGCGGCCAGCACAGCCGGGTGCCGCCGCCGCGGCCGTTGCTCAGTGCCAGCGTACGGTGGTGCTGCAGGTCGTCCGGATGCAGCGGTTCGCCATGCCGCTCGATGTAATACGGGCTGGCGAAGACCTGGGTGCGGAAGGTGGCGAGCTTGCGCGCGACCATGGTCGAATCCGGCAGCGTGCCCATGTGCAGGGCCACGTCCACGCCTTCGGCGATCGGGTCGACCTTGTCGCTGGTCATGATCATCTCCAGGCGCACCTCCGGGTGCTGGCGGTGGAATTCGCCCAGGATCGGCGCCACCCACGAGATGCCGGCCGAATAGGGCACGCTGAAGCGCAGCCAGCCGCGCGGGCCGGCCTGCAGCTGGCCCACCGCGCTCTCGGCTTCCTCCAGTTCGCGGGCGATGCGCTGGCAATGCTCGTGGTAGACCGCGCCGGCCTCGGTCAGCCCGAGCCGGCGCGTGGTCCGGTGCAGCAGGCGCGCGCCCAGCCGTGCCTCCAGGTCCTGCACCTTGCGGCTGACGGTGGTCTTGGGCAGGCCGAGGGCATTGGCCGCGGCGATGAAGCTGCCTTGCTCGACCACCTTGACGAAGATCAGGGTGTCGTTCAGATCGTGGCTCATGGCGGTTCCTTGAGGTGGAGACGATTGGACCGATAGCGGGACGATTATTCCCCTTAATTCGGACTAATCAAGTGCGGCTTTGGCGCCTAATTTGTCCGCATTCGCCATCCCCGACGAGCTTTGCCCATGTCGATGCGCACGCTGTTCCAGTTTTTCGCCTGCCCCGATCGCCAGCTGCGGCGCCGTTCCGCGCCGGTGGCGACGGCGCAATCCCTTTACCCGAGGGCGTTTCGCGAGTTCACGCCGCCGCCGCGGCGGCAGGGCGGCAGCAGCCTGCGCCTGGGCGCGTCCGGCACCGACCGGCTGGGGCGAATCGCGATTGTCCCGTCCGCGGGAGGAAAAGTCCCGTGAGCGGGACGTTGGCCCCCGAGGTCCTGGTCCTCGGCGGCAGCGGCACGGTCGGGCAGGGCGTGGTCCAGGCGTTGCTGGAGGCGGGCAGCCCGGTGCTGGCGGTGGCGCGCGATCGCGCCCGCCTGGCCGCGCTGCGCGATCGCCACCGCGACGAACCCGGGCTGGACGTGCTGTGCGGCTCGGTCGCCACCGACG
>NZ_AQOJ01000388.1:0-1065 GCF_000364685.1 Xanthomonas sp. SHU 166 | reverse complement strand
CGCGCCGACAGCGCCAGGCGGCTGCCCGCGGCCAGGCCGCCGCCGCCGACCGGCACCACCAGCAGGTCCAGCCCGCCACTGGCGTCCAACAGTTCCAGCGCCGCGGTGCCCTGCCCGGCGATCACCGCCGGATCGGCATAGGGATGCACCAGGGTCGCGCCGGTATCGCGCTGCACTTGCGCGCACAGCGCCTCGCGCGCGGCGATGCTGGGCGCGCAACGCCACAGCGTGGCGCCGTGGCGGGCGATGTTGGCGAGCTTGACGGCGACCGCCCCCTCCGGCACCACCACATGGCAGCCGATGCCGCGGGTGCGCGCGGCCAGGGCCAGGGCCGCGCCATGGTTGCCGGAGGAATGGGTGACCACCCCGCAGGCCGCCTGCGCCGGGTCCAGCGCCCACACCGCGTTGCAGGCGCCGCGGAACTTGAACGCGCCGCCGCGCTGCAGGTGTTCGGCCTTGAAGTACAGCTGCGCGCCGGTGGCGGCATCCAGCGCCCGCGAACGCAGCACCGGGGTCGGCCGCGCGTGCGCGGCAATGCGTGCGGCGGCCGCCAGGACGTCGCCGAACTCGGGCAGAAAACGTGAGACCATGCGCGAAAGGGTAGCGTATCGTCGCCAACGTGCAGCGCCCGCGACCCGCGCCGGTTCGCCGTCGTTGCGCGCAACTTAAGCGTTCAAGTGCAGCCGATGAAGTTAAGGGGGGATTCAATGCCACGGACCGAACCTGTCAGCCAGTCTGCTGGAGGGCAAACGCCATGAAACTGCGCCTGATCTGCGCCGCTGGACTGCTGGCCGCACTGGGCGGCTGCGCCACCTACGATTACGCCGGAGGCGGCGAGGGTGGCTACTACCGTGGCGCCCCGTCGGTCGAATACCGCTATCCGGCCGGCTACTCCGAGTACTACTCGCCCTACGGCGCGGTGCCCTACTACGGTTACGGCCCGTCCTATTACGGCTACTACGGGTACGGCGTGCCGTATTACTACTACCGTGGCTACGATGGCCCGCGCCACCGCCCGCCACCGCGTCCGCGGCCGGACGACGGCGGCTCGCCGCCGCCGCCGCC
>NZ_AQOJ01000387.1:0-2886 GCF_000364685.1 Xanthomonas sp. SHU 166 | reverse complement strand
AAGTAACTCGCCCGCAAGGGCGAAAGCCTTTGCTCTTGACTGATGTATCAGATGAAGTGAGCTGCAGTAGCGGCTTCAGCCGCGACGGGCGTTCCCGGCAAAACCCGTCGCGGCTGAAGCAACTCCTACGCTCCCAAGACCCCTGAGCAAACCTGCCACCCATCCCAAATCCCATGGCAGCCCCGCCCCGGCTCTGCTAAAGTCCGCGCCCAGCGCTGCCGCGTCCGGCAGCCAGGCACAGCCGCCGCCATGCCTTCAACCGTGAGTCTTTCGGGGGAAGTGGTGTATGCGCGTCGCGCGGTCCGTGTTGTCCTTATGCGTGGTATCCGTCTTGCTGAGCTGGGCGCCGCCAACGCGCGCTGCCGGCGCCGATGCCGCGCCGCCTCCTGATCCCACCACTCTCGACCAGATCGTCGTCACCGGCGAGAAAAGCGGCCGCAGCGTGCAGGACACCACCAGCTCGGTCGCCGTCACCACCGAAGCGCGCATCGAGCAGGAGAACCTGCAGAACGCCTACGAGGTGTTCAACCGCACCGCCAACATGGCCCAGACCTACGGCGATGCCGGCTTCAGCATCCGCGGCATCCGCAACATCGACGGCGGCAGCGATGCACCGCTGGCCACCATCTACCTGGACGGCGCCGCCCTGCCGTGGAAGGCGATCAGCTGGGCGCCGCTGAGCCTGTGGGACCTGCAGCAGGTGGAAGTCCTGCGCGGCCCGCAGTCCACCCTGCAGGGCGAGAACGCCCTGGCCGGCGCGATCGTCCTGCGCACCGCCGAGCCGACCATGGACTGGCAGGGCAAGCTGCGGGTACTGGCCTCCGATCCCTCCGACCGCAGCGTGGCCGGTGCGGTCGGCGGCCCGATCGTCGCCGACGAACTGGCATTCCGCGCCTCGGTGGAGCAGCGCAGCTTCGACGGCTACACCTGGAACCTCACCCGCCAGGCCGCCGACGACGCACAGGTCTCGGCGATCTACCGCGGTAAGCTGCTGTGGACGCCGTCGGCGATCGCCGGGCTGAAGGTGCAGCTGGGCTACACCCGCTCGCACCGCACCGGGCCGTACATGTACAGCTACGTGCGCACCGATCTGCCCGACTATTTCGCGCACCGCTACACCACCAACAACACCCCGGACCGCACCCGCAGCGACAGCGACATCGTCACCCTGCAGGCCGACTATGCGCTCTCCGACGCCTGGTCGCTGTCCTCGGTCAGCGCCTGGAACAAGGTCACCTCGTCCAGCCTGTGGGACATGGACCATGGCCCGGACAATGCCGGCTACGCGCGGCGCCAGCTCGACGACACCACCGCCTCGCAGGAATTGCGCCTGCACTACGCCGGCACCGCGGTGCAGGGCCTGCTCGGCGCGTACTGGGCGCGGCACGTGGAAGACAACGACGCGCAACTGCTGAACAACGTCGCCACGCCGAACACCACCATCGCCGGGCTGCTGCGCAGCGCCGGCTTCCCGGCCGCCACCGCCACCGCGATCGCCACCCGCTACGCGCAGGCGCTGCCGGTGATTCCGGTCGACTACGTCAGCGCCAGCCCGACCCGCTCCAGCAACCGCGCGCTGTTCGCCGACGGCCAATGGCAGGTGGGCAGCGGGTTCTCGCTGCTGGGCGGGCTGCGCTACGACCGCCAGCGCTACGCCATGGCCTCCGACACCACCGCGGCCTTCGCCGGCCGCTATCCCGACCCGGCCGCCTTCGCCGCCAGCGGCACCGCGCTGTACCGGGCCATCGTCGCGATCAACCAGGGCGTGGCCGGCATCGTGCGCTCAGCCAACGGCGAGGTGGCCTGGAACACGCGCGACTTCGATGCGCTGCTGCCCAAGCTCGGCATGCGCTACGACTGGAACCCGGACCTGTCGACCAGCCTGGTGGTGCAGCGCGGCTACCGCTCCGGCGGCTCCAGCTTCAACTCGGCGCGCAGCCAGGCTTTCCCCTACGACCCGGAATACACCTGGAACTACGAAGCCGCGCTGCGCTCGCAGTGGCTGGACCGGCGCCTGACCCTCAACGCCAACGCCTACTACATCGACTGGAAGGACAAGCAGACCACCGCCTACTTCGGCCTCAACAGCTTCGACTACAACACCGTCAACGCCGGCCGCGCGCATCTGTATGGGGCCGAGCTGGAGGCCAGCCACCGCCCCAACGAGGCCTTCGACTGGTACGGCTCGCTGGGCTATGCGCGCACCCGCTACGACAGCTTCGCCACCATCGCCGGCGCCTCGGTCATCGACTACGCCGGCCGCGAGTTCGCCTACGCGCCGCACTGGACCGCGGCGCTGGGCGCCAACTGGCGCTTCGCCGGGGGCTGGCTGGCCAACCTCAACGCCAGCTTCCGCGACCGCGTCTACACCGACATCGGTGCAGGCGCGGTGCAACTAGCCTCACGCACCGTGGTCAACGCCAAGTTCGGCTACGAAAACCTGGACTGGAGCGCGTGGATCTTCGCCAACAACCTGCTCGACCGCGACTACGTGCAGTACCGCTGGGCCACCGATCCGGTCGCGATCCTGGGCGCGCCGCGCGTGGTCGGCATCGGTTTCGAGGCGCGCTGGTGATGCTCGCCTTTGCCACCGCCGCCTATCTGCTCGCCGCCGCGCTGGCGGCGCTGGCGTTCTACCTGGCCACCGCGCACCAGCGGCTGCGTCCGGCCTGGCGCCGGCACGCGCGCGCGCTGCGCGTGGCCGGCACGCTGCTGTGCGTGGCCGCATTGGGTGCGGCGATTTCGGCGCTGGGCGTGTGGGCCGGCGTGTTCGCCGCGCTGAGCGCGACGATGCTGGCGGCGGTGGCCCTGCCGTACCTGGATGCGTGGCGACAATTGCACCGAGGGGCTGGCGATGTGGGCTAGGTGGCTGGCGGCGATCGTGCT
>NZ_AQOJ01000386.1:0-2343 GCF_000364685.1 Xanthomonas sp. SHU 166 | reverse complement strand
CCTGCCGCTGGCGGTGGGCGTCATCGGCTTGTGCGTGCTGCTGTGGCCGGGCGAGCTGCAGGTGCACACGCTGCCGTGGCTGTTGCTGGTGTTCCCGCTGTGGGTCGGCGCCATGTCGCTGGCTTTCGTGTTTCCCAGCGGCGCGCGCGCGTGGCTGTGGCTGGGCGCTGCGACCGCACTGTGCTACGTGGCGCTTTACCTGCTCAAGGCCACCCACCTCGTGCAGGTGACCCCATGAAGGCCGCGACCCTGCGCCAGTTCCTGTCGGCGCACAGCTGGATGGGCCTGCTCGCCGGCATGGCCCTGTTCATCGCCTTCTACGCCGGGGCGATCAACGTGTTCACCCACGACCTGGAGCAGTGGCCGCGCCCGGCCGCGGTGCAGGCCCCGGCATTGCCGCCGGAGCAGGCCGCGCAGGCGCTGGCCGATGCGGTGCTGGCGCGGCATCCGGCGCTGGCCGAGTCGTACACGCTGATGCTGCCCGGCGAGGGCCGCACGCAGCCGCAGTTGTTCGCGTTCGGGCCGGCCGCGGAGCAGGCCTTCGGCGGCATGGTGCAGTTCCAGCCCGGTGCCGACGGGCAGCCGGTGCAGCTGCCGCAGCGCAGCGGCTTCGTCGCGTTCCTGTACGACCTGCACTTCACTGCCGGGCTGCCGCGCACCTTCGGCACCTACCTGTTCGGCGTGGTCTGCCTGCTGTACGGGGTGGCCCTGGTCAGCGGCGTGGTGCTGTACGCGCCGGTGCTGCTCAAGGACCTGTTCGCGCTGCGCCGCGGCCGCAACGTCAAGCGCTTGTGGCAGGACGCGCACAACGCCATCGGCATGCTGTCGCTGCCGTTCCACGTGATCTTCGCCTGGTCCGGCGCGGTGCTGACCCTGGGCGTGCTGCTGCTGGCGCCGTTCCAGTACCTGGTGTTCGACGGCAAGCTGATGCAGGTGCTGCAGCCGGACTTCGAACTGGCGCCGCACGTGCAGCCCGCGCACGTGCCTGCGCCGATGCTGCCGGTGGCCGAGCTGGTGGCACGGGCGCGCGCGGCCAATCCCGGCTTCGTGCCTGAGAGCCTGTCCTTCCACGATGCCGGCGACGCCAATGCGCAGGTAGAGCTGTACGGCCACCAGGAGCAGCGCCGGCTCAACACGCTCGGCGGCGTGGCGCTGCGCGCGGCCGACGGCCAGGTGTTGCGGGTGCTGTCGCCGCAGACCATGTCGCCGGGTGTGGCCGCGCTGCGCGGCCTGCAGACCCTGCACTTCGGCGACTACGGGCGCTGGCCGCTGCAGTGGCTGTACTTCCTGCTCGGGCTCGGCGGCGCGTTCCTGTTCTACAGCGGCAACCTGCTGTGGGTGGAAGCGCGGCGCAAGCGCCGCCAGGTCGCGCAGCCGTTGCGCACCCACGTCATGGCGCGGCTGACCACCGGCGTCTGCCTGGGCTGCGTGGCCGGGGTGTCGGCGCTGTTCGTGGCCGCGCGCCTGTTGCCGCCGGGGATGGAGCGCTGGGCGTACTACGCCGTGTTCGCGCTCGGCGTGGCCTGGGCGCTGCTGCGTCCTACCGCGCGCGGCGCCTACGAACTGCTGCTGGCCTGTGCGGTGCTGACCGCGCTGGTGCCGCTGGCCGGGTTGCGCGGCGCCGCCGGCTGGGTGGCGCCGTGGAGCAGCGGGACGCTGCTGGCCATCGACGCCTGCGCGCTGGCGCTGGCCTGGGCCTACTGGCAGATGGCGCGCGCCGCGTATCGCCGCGGGCAGGGCGGCGATCCACACAGCGTGTGGGCGTTCCCGCCGCCGCGCTGACGCTCGCCCTGCCGTGCCAAGGCGGCGCGGCAGGGCGCTGCTGTCACGCAACCGATCGTCCCAAAAGTGGACAATCACGCGCCGGTGCTTTTTCATGGTCTCGACGTGGGCACCGCAGCGTCCGCGCGAAACCGAATCGGGTGACACGATTTGATGTGACCTGATCCGCACTTCGCGCCGCGTTGCCGTCGACAGGGGACTGCATGCACGAGCGTTACCAGGAGCCACACGACGCACCGCCGGGCGAGGCCTACGCGGCGCAATTGCGCAAGGGATTCGCCGCGCTGCGTTTCGATCCTCCGCTGGAACGGGCGTACCGCCACTACACCGCCGCCACGCTGGGCTTCGCGCAGCGCGTGGCGGCCTCGCTGGGCGTGTTGATCGCGCTGCTGCTGCTGGGCTGGGACGCGGTGCATTTCGGCTGGCGCGGCGGCGGCCTGCTCGGCTATGCGGTGGCGGTGCGCGTGGCGACCCTGCTGGCGTTGCTGTGGGTGGCGGCGGCGATCCATCGCGCCGACACGCACGGCCCCGGCCGCGCCGCGCTGTTGCTGCTGGTCGGCG
>NZ_AQOJ01000385.1:0-2517 GCF_000364685.1 Xanthomonas sp. SHU 166 | reverse complement strand
AGCATCGGCTACCCGCCGCCGGAACTGCGCTATGCGGCGGCGGTGATGACCCTGGTGATCGTGGCCGGCTTCTTCCCGTTGGGCATGGCGTTGTGGCAGAGCGTGGCGGTGGCGCTGCTGCTGTGCGCGATCAGCGCCGTGGCCGGCCATCTGCTGCTGGAGGGCGCGGCACACGATGCCTACCTGCGCCTGCAGTGGCTGCTGTGGACCGCGGTGCCGGTCGGTGCGGCCGGCGGCTACCTGCGCGAACACTCGCGCCGCGAAGGCTTCCTGCAGCGGCGGGTACGCGACGACGAGGCCTTGCGCGACGCGCTCACCGGCCTGGGCGACCGCCGCCGCTTCGACGAACACCTGGCGGTGGCGCTGGCCGAGCGCGGGCGCCTGCAGCGCGGGCTGGCGCTGATCCTGGTCGAACTCGACGGCTTCGCCGCACTGAACCAGCGCAGCGGCGCCGGCGCCGCCGACCGCGCGGTGCTGGAGGTGGCCGAGGCCATGCAATGCCTGCTGCGGCCGCTGGACGTGGCCATGCGCATCGGCGCCGACCGCTTCGCGCTGGTGCTGTACGACGCCAGCGGCACGCACCTGCGCCAGGTGGCGCCGGCGCTGCGCGACATGGTCGAGGTGATGGCAATCGCGCAGGATGCGGCGGATGCACAGCCGTTGACGGTGAGCGTCGGTGCGCTGCTGGCCACGCCGGAGGACACGCCGGCCACGCTGATGCAACGGGCCGAGGCATTGCTGGATTCCGCGCGCGCCGTCGGCAACCGCGTGGTGCTGGCCGAGGACACGGGCTGGTAGCGTGGTGATCCAGCGCACCAGCCCTCGCGACCGACGCCGCCGCAGCGGCCGCCATTGTGGGAGGGACTTCAGTCCCGACGCAGCACACCAACCGACCCGGGAAGCGCGCCTCTGCTTTCGACAGGCGCGCACGGGTGTTTCGTCACGGCCACGCGCGCCGCGCGCGGCGATCGTGGCACCGCCTCAGAACGTCCCCCGCTGCACGAACGGCACCTGCGCGTAGAGCCGGCGCTCGCCGCCGCGCGGATCGTGCGCCAGGCGGCTGTCGGTGTCGAACAGCAGGGTTTCGCGCTGGGCCAGCGAATACGGTTCCCAGCGCGGCAGGCCGGCGTGGTTGGGATCGCCGTGGCGGGCGAAGGCCAGCAGCGCTGTGCTCATCGCATCGGCCATGCGCTGCGCGTCGGCGCCGTCGCCGGTGCGCGATCCGGGCTGGCGGATGTTGTCGAACACCAGCGGGATGTCCAGGGTGTGGAAGGCGCCGAACTTGCCGCCGTCCAGCGGCGAGCCCCAGTCGAGCTGGTAGACCCAGGTCGGCGCGCCCTGCCGCGCGCGCGCCTCGGCTTCCTCGACCGCGCCGCGCCAGGAGCGGCCGGCGGTGGTGGCGGCGAAGAACACCTCGCTCGGCGTGTAGTGCGGATACAGCCGTCGGTACTCGGCGATCACCACCTGCGGCGACAGGTCCACGTACTGCTCCTGCGCCAGCTTGGCCGGCAGCGCGTCCCAGGTCAGCGCGAAGTTGGCCGGATCGTGGCCGAGGAAGGCGCGGGTCTCGTCGTGGGTGTTGCCGATCACCATCGGGATGCGCGCCGACTGCGGCGGCGCGTCCGGCCAGAACGGATGCCGGTGCAGCACCTGCGCATCCAGCACCGGGCCCAGGTACAGCGCGGTGTCCTCCGCGCGCGATGGATCGCGGATGCGCGTGGCCTCGAGCACGCGCTGCAGCGGCAGCGTGCGCAGCGCGTCCAGTTGCGCTGGCCCCAACTGCAGGGCCTGCAGCAGCAACTGCGCGCGCTGGCTGGCGGCACGTGGCCCGGCGGCGGTGACCTGTTGCCCGCTCATGGTCCAGGCGCGGTGGAACAGCCCCTGCGCGGCCGGCATCGCCATCAGCGTGGCGATCTTGGCGCCGCCGCCGGACTGGCCGAACACGGTGACGTTGCCGGCATCGCCGCCGAACTCGGCCGCGTGCGCGCGCACCCACTGCAGCGCCTGCACCAGGTCGAGCTGGCCGACGTTGCCGGAGGCGGCATAGGCGTCGCCCCCAAACGGCGCCAGGTACAGATAGCCGAAGGCGTTGAGGCGGTGATTGACGCTGACCACCACCACGTCGCCGCGCTGGCACAGGCGCACGCCGTCGTACAGCGGGTCGCTGCCGGAGCCGTTGTTGTAGGCGCCGCCGTGGATGTAGAACAGGATCGGACGCTTCGCACCGTCGCGCAGGCCCGGGGTCCAGACGTTGAGGAACAGGCAGTCCTCGCTGACCGGCCCGGACCCGCGCTGCGGCGCCGACGCACCATAGGCGCCGCAGTCGCGCACGCCGTGCCAGGGCCGTTCCTGCAGCGCCGGCTGGAAGCGTCGCGGCGCGGTGTCGGCGCCGTAGGGAATGCCCTTGAACACGCACACGCCCTGCTCACGCACGCCACGGATGCGGCCGCTGCGGGTGCGCGCCAGCGGCGCCGCCCGCATCGGCACCGAGGCCGGCGCCAGACCGGGCAGCGCGCC
>NZ_AQOJ01000384.1:0-445 GCF_000364685.1 Xanthomonas sp. SHU 166 | reverse complement strand
CCCGAATCAAGAACGACAAGCACCCAGCCTCCGGGCCCAAGCCATTGACATCGCGCCGACCCGCCGGTATGGCCGACATCGAATGGCTCGGCCAGCAGGCCTGCGACGAATTCTTCAAGCTGCACGAGAACGAAGTGTTCAAAGGCGTGGGGACCCAGGCCGTCCTCTTGCCGCCGCACGGCGTACCGGCCAGTCGATCACCCAACAGCGGAGGCGCGGTCATCGAGGCATTTCCCCATGGGCTGGCTCATGGAAGCATGATGACTGCACTCTTGGGCTACTTGGCCTTCGGCGCCTTGGTGATGATGCCCCCTTTGATCTACATCGTCTTCGATGCGACCTTTGATCGCGTACTAGGACTTAGCTACTTCGGGTTGATCGGACTCATGGTTTTGCTGGCTAGCGCACTTCTCATGCTCCGCTTCGACCTCATCGGCTACCGCTA
>NZ_AQOJ01000383.1:0-6900 GCF_000364685.1 Xanthomonas sp. SHU 166 | reverse complement strand
ACCGGCGGCCGCTGCCGACGCTGGCGCGCGACGCCGAGCGCGCGCTGCTCGGTTACGCCTGGCCCGGCAATGTGCGTGAGCTGGCGCATGCGATGGAGCGTGCGGCGCTGCTGGCCGATGGCAGCACCCTGGGCAGCGACGACCTGCGCCTGCAGCCGGCGACGAATGCCGCGCCGGCACTGTCGACGCAACTCACCCTGGAAGAAGCCGAGGCGCTGCTGCTGAAGCAGGCGCTGGCGCAGCACCAGGGCAATCTGCAGCGCACCGCCGACCAGCTCGGCATCACCCGGCAGAGCCTGTACCGGCGCCTGGGCAAGCACGGGCTGCGCAGCGATGACGCCGGCTGAGCGACAACGCTTCCGGCCGCTGTGGCTGGTGGCGCCGGCCTTGCTGGCCTTGGCGCTGGTGCTCGTCGCCGGCGCGCCGCGGCTGCCCGAGGCGATCGTGCTGCTGCTGTGCGTGCTGGTGCTGACCATGGCGCTCTGGCGCTGGCAGCAGCGCGATGCCGGGCAGCGCCTGCGCACCCTCGGTGGCCTGCTGGACGCGCTGCGCGAGGGCGACTACAGCGTGCGTGCGGCGCAGGACGCGCGCGATGCCGACGGCCTGCTGGCGCGGTTCAACGCCCTGGCGCAGCGCCTGCAGGACGAACAGCGCGATTCGCACGAAAGCCTGCAACTGTTGAGCAAGACCCTGGCAGCGCTGGACGGGGCGGTGTTCGCCTTCGAACAGGACCAGCGCCTGCGCCTGGTCAATCCGGCCGGCGAGCGCCTGCTCGGCGTCGCCGCCCAGCAGGCCATCGGGCAATCCGCGCAGGCGTTGGGACTGGCCGGCCTGTTCGACGTGCCGTCGGGCAGCATCCAGGCGCATGCGTTCGCCGGGCAGCAGGGGCGCTGGCAGATCGGCCACGCCGCCTTGCGCAGCCGCAGCCAGGCCGGCCGGCTGCTGCTGGTGCAGCCGATGGAGCGCGCGCTGCGCGAGGAGGAGGCGCAGGCCTTCCGCCGCCTGCTGCGCGTGCTCAGTCACGAGATCAACAACTCGCTGACGCCGATCGCCTCGATCGCCGACACGCTCGCGCGGCTGCTGGCGGCCGCACCGCAGGCGCTCGACGCCGAGCTGCAGGCCGATCTGCACAACGGACTGGGCGTGATCGAACAGCGCAGCGCGGCGTTGCAGCGCTTCCTGGGCGGCTACGCGCGGTTGGCCAGGCTGCCCGCGCCGGTCCCGGCGCCAGTGGCGCTGGCGCCGCTGTGCGCGCGCGTGCAGCGGCTGCTGGACGATGCACGAGTGCAGGTCGAGGTCGCGCCGTCGCTGCATGCGTGCGCCGACGCCGACCAGCTCGAACAGGTGCTGATCAACCTGCTGCGCAACGCGCTGGAAGCCGGCGGCAGCGCGCCGGTGACGCTGCGCGCGAGTGCCGACGGCGCCAGCGTGTCGATCGAGGTGTGCGACGGCGGTGCCGGCCTGCCGCCCAGCGACAATCTGTTCGTGCCGTTCTTCACCACCAAGCCCGGCGGCTCGGGCATCGGCCTGGTGCTGTCGCGGCAGATCCTGGAAGCGCAGGGCGGCAGCCTGAGCCTGGAGGCTCGTACGGACGCGCAAGGCAGCGTGGCGACGCTGCGATTGCCGCTGGCGTAGTGGCAGAAGGAGCGCAGTGTTGCTGGTGCCCCGGAGCAGTTGGGCACCCATCGTCGGCGATACCGAACGGGCAAGGGATATCCCGCTCGCCGCGCCGTCGCCGCAACAGGCAAAATGGCCGCTTCCATCGGGAGCCCGCATGCCACTGGACGACACCGCCGCTCCGCACGCCGCGCGGCGCCCCCGGCGCTGGACGCGCCTGCTGCCGTGGCTGCGCTGGGGCACGGTGGCGCTGCTGTCGAGTCTGTTGTTGCTGGACCTGGCGTTTCCGCTGCCGCTGCCAAAGTCGCGCGACACCTCGACCCTGGTGGTGGCCGCCGACGGCACCCCGCTGCGTGCTTTCGCCGACAGCAACGGCGTCTGGCGTTATCCGGCCACCCCGGACAGCGTCTCGCCGCTGTACCTGCAGGCGCTGCTGAACTATGAGGACCGCTGGTTCTGGCAGCACCCCGGGGTCAATCCCTGGGCGCTGCTGCGCGCGGCCAAGCAGTGGGTGTTTTCGCGCCACATCGTCTCCGGTGGTTCCACCCTGACCATGCAGGTGGCGCGCATCCTGATGCCGCCCGAGGTCAGCACGCGTACGCCGTGGGGCAAGGCGCAGCAGGCGCTGCGTGCGCTGCAGTTGGAGGCGCACCTGAGCAAGCGGCAGATCCTGCAGCTGTACCTGGAACGCGCGCCCTACGGCGGCACCATCGAAGGCGTGGAGGCGGCGAGCTGGGCCTACCTGGGCAAGCCGGCCGCGCGTCTGTCGCAGGCCGAGGCGGCGTTGCTGGCGGTGCTGCCGCAGGCACCGAGCCGGTTGCGTCCGGACCGGCATCCGGAGGCGGCGCGCGCGGCGCGCGACAAGGTGCTCGAACGCATGGTTGCGCTGCGCGTGTGGCCGCGCGCACAGGTCGACGATGCGCGCATCGAACCGGTGGTGGCGCGCTCGCTGCAGACGCCGCTGCACGCCGCGCTGCTGGCCGAGCGCCTGCGGCAGCAGCGCCCGCACGCCGCGCACATCGTGTCCACCCTCGACGCCGACCTGCAGCGCAACCTCGAAGACCGGGTCAGCGCCTACTTCTCGCAACTGCCCGAGCGCACCTCCGCGGCCTTGCTGGTGGTGGACAATCGCGACCTGCAGGCGCGCGCCTACATCGGCTCGGTGCAGTTCGGCGACCGCCGCCGGCTCGGCGACGTGGACATGGTGCAGGCCTGGCGGTCGCCCGGCTCCACGCTCAAGCCGTTCCTGTACGGCATGGCCCTGGACGATGGCCTGATCCACTCCGAAAGCCTGCTGGTCGACGCGCCGCAGAGTTTCGGCGACTACCGCCCGGGCAATTTCGACGAAGCCTTCAACGGCCCGATCGGTGCGGCCAGCGCGCTGCGCCTGTCGCTCAACGTGCCGGCGGTGGATCTGCTCGACCGGGTCGGGCCGGCGCGCTTTGCCGCGCGCCTGAGCAACGCCGGCATCGGCCTGAAGTTCCCGCGCGGCAGCACGCCCAACCTGGCGCTGATCCTCGGCGGCACCGGCGCCAAGCTGGAGGAACTGGTCGGCGCCTTCGCCGCGCTCAACCGCGACGGCATCGCCGGCCACGTGCGCTACAGCGCAACCGACAAGCGCATCGAACGGCGCCTGATGTCGCCCGGCGCGGCCTGGATCGTGCGCGAGATGCTCGAGGCCAATCCGCGTCCGGGCTACGGCGTCGGCACCTTCGACGTCGGGACGCGCCCGCGGGTAGCGTGGAAGACCGGCACCAGCTACGGCTACCGCGATGCCTGGGCGATCGGCAGCACCCGCCGCTACACCGTCGGCGTGTGGGTTGGCCGTCCCGACGGCACGCCGTTGCCCGGCCAGTACGGCGCGGTGACCGCCTTGCCGCTGATGTTCGAGACCATCGACAGCCTGCCGCGCCTGCGCGGCGATAACGCGCCGCGGCCGATGCCGGCGACGGTGCAGCAGGTGGACGTATGCTGGCCGCTGGGCATCGCCGCCGAGCAGACGCCGCCGGCGTTGTGCCAGCGCCGTTTCTCCGCCTATGCGCTGGACGGCGCCGTGCCGCCGACCTTCGCCGAGCGCGACGCGCGGCTGTGGAGCGCCGGCCGCGAGACCGTGCAGGTGGACGCGCACAGCGGCCTGCGCCTGTCGCCGGACTGCGCGCAACCGCATGAGGCGGTCACCCGCGACCTGGCGCGCTGGCCGGCGCTGCTGACCCCGTGGCTGCACGCCAGCGAGCGCCAGGCCGGGCAACTGCCGGCGCTGTCACCGGACTGCCGCGACGACGGCCGCGGCCGCAGCGACGTATTGCGTATCGAAGGCCTCAACGACCGCGCCACCCTGGCACGCGCGCCGGGCAGCACCACGGTGCGTCTGCAGGTACGCGCGCTGGGCACGAGCGCCCCGGTGGACTGGCTGCTGGACGGCCGCTGGATCGCCCGCACCGAGGGCGCACGCACCTTCCAACGCGACTTCGCCGACGCCGGCGACCACACCCTGACCGCCCTGGCCAGCAACGGCGCCTGGACCCAGGTACGGTTCCGGGTGCTGCGTTGAGCAGAGGTGGCGCGCGCGTCTTCGTAGAAGCCAACAGTCATGCAACCACGACGACCAGCGTAGGCGGGCGATCCGACCTCGGAAGCAGTCGGGACTGAAGTCCCTCCCACATCGCTCCCGGACGCCGATAACTGCGAGTCCCTGTGGGGGGCGCTTGGCTTTGGCTGTTGCTGTTGCTTTTGACTTGCCGGGTTCCCTTCCGAAGCGGCGGCCAGTACGGGGAAAAACCCCGAAGGGGCGGCGCACAGGGACGTGCGCCGTTCGCGGCAGGGGCAGGATGCCCCTTCCGCGAATCCCCGGGATGGACGCGGACCCGGAGCGCGTTAGCGCGGAGGGCGCGAGGCAGGGTGTGCTTTCTTTTGGTTACTTTTCTTTGCACAAGCAAAGAAAAGTGACTCGCCGCAAGGCGAAAGCCTTTGCAGTTGCTTTAACCATGTGTGTCAGAAAAAAAGCACCATAGGAGCGGATTCAGCCGCGACAGGCGCCATCGAGCCAACCTGTCGCGGCTGAAGCCGCTCCTACGAGAGGGCGTAACGCTGAACCGGCTTACTTGCCGATCCAGCCTTCCAGCATGTCCGAGAACTCGTCGGCATGCTCTTCTTCCTGGGCCAGGATGTCTTCCAGGATGCGCTTGGTGGTGGTGTCCTTGTCGCCGACGAAATTGATCATCTCGCGATAGCTGTCGATGGCGATGCGCTCGGCGATCAGATTCTCCTTGACCATGTCGCGCAGATCCTCGCCTTCCTTGTACTCGGCGTGCGAGCGCGCGGTCAGCGTGTCCGGATTGAGGTCCGGCTCGCCACCCAACTGCACGATGCGCTCGGCCAGCTTGTGCGCGTGCGCCTGCTCCTGCTGCGCGTGCTCCAGGAACTCGGCCTTGACCGCATCGGCGAGCATGCCGGAGGCCATGAAGTAGTGGCGGTAGTAGCGCAGCACGCACACGTACTCGGTGGCGAGCGCGTCGTTGAGCATCTTGATCACCGCCTCGCGGTCGGCGCTGTAGCTCTTGGTGATCGCGCCGTCCTCGATGCTCTGGCGGGCGTTGGCGCGCAGCGTGGCGGTGTCGGTCAGGCCGGCGGTGTGCTGCAGCGGCTTGGCATCGGTCTTCGGGGTGGCTGGCTTGTTGGACATGGCTGGCCGTTTCCTGTGGTGGGTAAGGGGATCAGTCGGGAAGGTGCTGCAGCACGTAGTCGGCGGCGGAGACCTTGAACTCGCCCTGCGCCTCGACGAACAGCGCCTGCACCACGCCGTCGTCGGCGTACAGCGCGAAGCGGCGCGCTCGCACGCCCATGCCGTAGCTGCTGGCGTCCAGTTCCAGGCCCAGCGCCTTGGCGAAAGCACCATTGCCGTCGGACAGCATCTGCAGGCCGTCCGGCACCAGCTGGCTCTTGCCCCAGGCCTGCATCACGAACGGGTCGTTGACCGCCATGCAGTACACCTCGATGCCGCGCTTGCGGAACTCTTCGAAGTGCTCCACATAGCCGGGCAGGTGCTTCTCCGAACAGGTCGGGGTGAAGGCGCCGGGCACCGCGAACAACAGCGCGCGGCGGCCGTCGAACAACGTGCGCGTGTCCACGGCTTCCACGCCGTCGCGGATGCGCTGCAGCACCACTTCGGGAATGCGTTCGCCGGTCTGGATGGGCATGTCGGGCTCCTTGGATGAACCGAGTCTAGAAACGGAAATGGGAAGGTGGCGTCAACGCCTTGAAAAGCGGCGCGGCAGGCCTATCTGACCGGCATGGACGGCGGGCCGGTCCCGCCGCCGCGAACCGTCCCCTCGGGGGTGTACCTCATTCACGTTTCAGGAGACCACGATGAGCATCGTCCGTTATCGCCAGTGGCCGGCCCAGGCCGCATTCCAGAACGAGATCAAGCAGGTGTTCGACCGCTTCTTCGACCCCAACGGCGGCACCGACGAATCGGCCGTCGTCACCGCGCAGTGGGTGCCGCGCGTGGACATCAAGGAGGAGCCGGAGCGCTTCGTGCTGTACGCCGACCTGCCGGGTATCGACCCGTCGGAGATCGAGGTGTCGATGGACAAGGGCATCCTCTCGATCAAGGGCGAGCGCAAGAGCGAATCGGCCGCCGACACCGAGCGTTTCTCGCGCATCGAGCGCCGCTACGGCAGCTTCCATCGCCGCTTCGCGCTGCCCGACAGCGCCGATCCGGACGGCATTTCCGCCACCGGCTACCATGGGGTGCTGGAAGTGCGCATCCCCAAGCGTCCGGCGAGCACGCCGCGCCGTATCCAGGTCGATACCGGGGCCACGATCGTGCAGTAAGCGCCTGCTCGCAGCGGCGTCGCCACCGCGACGCCGCGCCCTCGCCGCCGGCCGTAGAATGGCCGGGCGATGGCGCAGTGCATGCAACCGGCCCGTTGCCGCAAGGCGGCGGGCCGACTCTTTTTGAGGTGATGGATGGAATTCAAGGATTACTACGCGACCCTGGGCGTGGAACCCAGCGCCGGCGATGCCGAGATCAAGACCGCGTACCGGCGGCTGGCGCGCAAGTACCATCCCGATGTCAGCAAGGAGCCTGGGGCCGAAGAGAAGTTCAAGGCGATCAACGAGGCCTACGAGGCCTTGCGCGACCCGCCCAAGCGCGCCGCCTACGATCAGTTGCGCGCGCAGGGCTACCGGCCGGGTGAGGAGTTCCACGCGCCGCCGAACTACGGCGGCGCGCAGGGCTTCGACTTCGAGGAAGTGTTCGGCAACGGCGGCGCCGGCGGCGGC
>NZ_AQOJ01000382.1:0-8801 GCF_000364685.1 Xanthomonas sp. SHU 166 | reverse complement strand
CCCCCCCGCCAGCAGCGTGCCCGCCAGGGCGGCGCCGGCCCCGGTCCGGGACCGGGACCGGGCGCGCCGCGCGGCGACACCCGCGCCAAGCTGGCGGTGCCGCTGGAGGCGGTGTACGCCGGCGACAGCGTGCGCATCACCATCAACGGCAAGCAGCTGGATGTGCGCGTGCCCAAGGGCGTGCGCCCCGGCCAGGTGATCCGGCTGGGCGGGCAGGGCAACGGCGGCAGCAACCTGCTGCTGGAGATCGAGTACGCCGCGCATCCGCAGTTCGAGGTGGACGGCCGCAACATCCTCTACACCCTGCAGGTGACGCCGTGGCAGGCGGCGCTGGGCACCAGCATTAGCGTGCCGACCCTGGGCGGGGCGGTGGAACTGAAGATCCCGCCGGAGTCCGACGCCGGCCGCAAGCTGCGCCTGCGCGGCCGCGGCCTGCCCGGCACCCCGCCGGGCGACCAGATCGTCGAACTGGAAGTGCTGGCGCCAGCGCCGGAAACCGAAGCGCAGCGCAAGGCGTATCGCGGGTTGGCCAAGGCGTTTGGCGAGGCCGTGTGAAGTGAGGCGGGATTGGGGAGTCGGGAGTGGGGATTCGCAAGAGCGGCGTCCCTTCGCACTGTGGCGTTGCAGGGTCGGCTTCAGCCGCCATGCCGGACCGATAAGCGGCCGTACCCGCTTGCGCGGCCCGGCTCGTCATGCGCCTGCAAGCGTGACTGCGCTAGAGCCGCTGCGGCGCACGGCCGCAGTGGCATCGCCGATCAGCGTACTCGCTTGGCAAGCCTGCAGCTGTGGTGCTTTCCTGTGGGAGGGGCTTCAGCCCCGACGCTTCAAAGGTTGAGGCGTCGGGGCTCAAGCCCCTCCCACAAGAGCCGCCGCCGGCTCTTCTTCGGGTTCCATGCATTCCCGGCTTGCGTAGCAGCAGCTTCAGACGCGACGGTTGTTGCCGGGAGTGCCCGTCGCGGCTGAAGCCACAAACGCCGCGTGCAGCACGGCCGTGCTCCGCGCGCCGCGGGAAGTCCGCTTTCGCGATTCCCCAGTCCCGATTCTCCCCTCCCGGTCCCTCACCCCTTCGGCGCATCCTCGCCACTGAACACACGCTCGATCACCTCGTACAACTCGTCCTCGGAGAACGGCTTGGTGATGTAGGCGCGGGCGCCCTGGCGCATGCCCCACATACGATCGGTGTCCTGGTCCTTGGTGGTGACCAGGATCACCGGGATGTTCTGCGTGGTCGGCTCGCGGCGCAGGGTGCGGGTGGCCTGGAAACCGTTGAGGTTCGGCATCACCACGTCCATCAGCACCAGATCCGGCAAGGCCGCCTTGGCCGCTTCCACGCCGGCGGCGCCGTCGGTGGCGGTGATCGTTTCGTGCCCCAGTTTTTCGACGATGCGCTGGATGCCCAGCAACTGCGACGGCGAATCGTCGACGATCAGAATGCGTGCCATGTAGTTCCCCCTAGGAGGCTCCGAGTGTAGAGGCAGCGGCGCGAAGGCGGAAAGCGTTGCGTGTCACAAAGCGTCGGCGTGGCTACGCGCTTGGATCCAGCCGCACCACGGTGCGCCCGAACGACTGCCCGGCCAGCATCGTCGCGAACACCTCCGGTAGGCCGGCCAGGTCCACTTCGCGGGTGCAGATCGTCTCCAGGTGGCGCGGCTTCCAGTCGCTGCCCAGGTGCTGCCAGATGCGGTCGCGCAGGTCGCGGGCGGTGCCGGCCGAGCCGATGCCCAGCAGCGACACGCCGCGCAGGATGAAGGGCATCACCGTCATGTCCAGCTCCGCGGTCGCGGCCAGGCCGGCACTGGCGACATTGCCGTACGGTGCCGTCTGCGCCAGCAGGCTGGTCAGCATCGCCCCGCCCACGTTGTCCAGGCCGCCGCCGAAGCGCACCGATTCCAGCGGCCGGCTGGTCTGCAGGGCCTCGCGGCCGAGCACCTGGGCGGCGCCCCAGGCCTTGAGCTGCTCGGCGCGCTCGGCCTTGCCGCTGACCGCATGCACCTCGAAGCCGGCGCGGCTGAAGATGTCGACCGCCAGCGAGCCGACCCCGCCGGTGGCGCCGGTCACGCACAGCGGGCCATGCGCCGGGGTCTGGCGGTTGTCGAGCAGGCGCAGCAGCGCCAGCGCCGCGGTGAAGCCGGCGGTGCCCAGCACCATGCTCTCGCGCAGGCTCAGCCCGGCCGGCAGCGGTACCACCCACTTGGACTCCAGGCGCACGTAGTCGCTGTAGCCGCCGTCGCGGGTCTCGCTGAGGCCGCAGCCGGTGACCAGCACCGCGTCGCCTTCCTTGAACGCCGGGTCGCGGGAGGCGACCACGCGCCCGGCCACGTCGATGCCGCCGACCAGCGGGAAGCGGCGCAGGATCTTGCCCTGGCCGGTGCCGGCCAGCGCGTCCTTGAAGTTCACCGACGACCAGGCGGCGCGGATCACCACCTCGCCGTCGCTGAGCTGGTCCAGCGACAGCGGGACGAGGCCGGCGTGGTAGCCGCTGGCGTCCTGGTGGATGCGGAAGGCGGAGAACTGGGCGGGAACGGACATGGAACACCTTGGTCGGCACGCAGGAATGCACCAAGATACCCTTTCGAAACGGCGGGTCTGCCCCATCTTGTAGAATCGGCGACTCATTATCCGGTGACCGGCGCGTGACCGACGCGGCGCCACCTTCCTTCTTGGAGCATGCATGGCCTGGAACACACCTGGCGGCAAGGGCGGAGACGGCCCCGACAATCACGGGCGCGGTCCCTGGCCGCCGCGTGGCGGCAATGGGGGAGGCAGGTGGGGCGGGTTGCCGGGTCCGTTGAAGGACCTGTTCGGCGATGGCGGCGGCATCGGCCGCTGGATCCTGGGTGCGGTGGTGCTGGTGCTGCTGTTCAGCAGCTTCCAGTTGATCGGCGAGCAGCAGCGCGGCGTGGTGCTGCGCTTCGGCCAGTTCTCGCGGATCCTGCAGCCTGGCCCGAACTTCAAGCTGCCGTGGCCGATCGAGACCGTGCGCAAGGTCGATGCCACCCGCATCAAGACCTTCGACAGCCAACTGCCGGTGCTGACCGGCGACGAGAACATCGTCAACGTCTCGCTCAATGTGCAGTACCGGGTCGAGGACCCGCGCACCTACGTGTTCGGCGCGCGCAACGCCGACCTGGTGCTGGAGCAGGCCGCGCAGAGCGCGGTGCGCGAACAGATCGGCCGCTCGGATCTCAATACGGTACTCAACAACCGCGGGCCGATGGCCGTGGCCGCGCGCGAGCGCCTGCAGGCCGCGCTGAAGGCCTATCACACCGGCCTGATCGTGACCGGCCTGACCCTGCCCGACGCGCGTCCGCCGGAGGAAGTGAAATCGGCCTTCGACGAGGTCAACGGCGCCCAGCAGGTCAAGGAGCGGCTGATCAACGAGGCCCAGGCCTACGCCGCCAAGGTGGTGCCGGAGGCGCGTGGCCAGGCCGCACGCACCCGCACCGTCGCCGAAGGCTACAAGGAAGCGGCGATCGCCCGCGCGCAGGGCGACGCCGAGCGCTTCACCCTGCTGCAGCAGCAGTACCAGAACGCGCCGGAGGTCACCCGCAAGCGGCTGTGGCTGGAGACGATCCAGCAGGTGCTGGCGGAGAACCGCAAGGTCATCGGCGGCGACGGCCGCCAGCTGATCTACGTGCCGATGCCCGCCGACAGCAAGGCGCCGGCCGCGGCGACGCCGCCGGCGCCGACCACGTCGCTGCCGACGGTGCCGCAGGACGTGTTGATGCCGGCGTTGAACAGCAGTTCGGCCGAGAGTGTCCGCAACCCGGAGCGCACGCCGCGCCCGACCGGCCGTGAGGAGATCCAGCGATGAAACTGTCATTGTGGGCGGGCATTGCCGTCGTCGCGCTGTTCGCGCTGCTCAGCTCGGTGTTCGTGGTGCCCGAGGACAAGGCGGCGATGGTGCTGAACCTGGGCCGCGTGGTGCGTGCCGATCTCAAGCCGGGCCTGCACTTCAAGGTTCCGCTGGTGGAATCGGTGCGCATGTTCGACCGCCGTTTCCAGGTGATCGACACCAACCCGGCGCGCTACTTCACCGCCGAGCAGAAGGACGTCAGCGTCAGCTTCTTCGCCATCGGCTACATCTCCGACGTGCGCGCCTTCTACCGTGCCACCACCGGCGGCGACGAGAAGGTGGCCAACAGCCTGCTGGCGCCGATCATCACCGACTCGCTGCGCAACCAGATCAACTCGCGCACCCTGCAGCAGCTGGTGTCCGGCGACCGCAGCGAACTGATCGCCAAGCAGCTGGTGGCGATCAACGCGGCCAGCAAGACCCTGGGCATGCAGATCGTCGACCTGCGCATCAAGCAGATCGACCTGCCGACCGACAGCCAGGTGATCACCGACGTGTACGAACGCATGCGCGCGCAGCGCAAGCAGGAAGCGGCCAAGCTGCGCGCCGAAGGCGAGGAGCAGGCACTGACCATCCGCGCCCAGGCCGACCGCGAAAGCACGGTGCTGGTCGCCGAGGCCGAGCGCGACGCGCAGAAGCTGCGCGGCGAAGGCGATGCCGAGGCCGCCAGCGTGTATGGCAAGGCCGGCTCCGCCGACCCGTCGTTCTACGCCTTCTACCGCAGCCTGGAGGCCTACCGCGGCGCCATGGCCGACGGCAACGGCGTGATCGTGCTCGACAAGAACGATCCGTTCCTGCAGTACCTCAAGAGCGATCGCTGAGGGGTGGGATTGGGGAGTCGGGATTGGGGATTCGCAAAGGCGGGTCCCCGGTCTCTGACGGCGTGCAGGATGGCCGGTTGCAGACGCCGGTACCCGGCGCAGGAAGCCTTTTGTGGGAGCGACTTCAGTCGCGACGGGCTTCACCGGGAAGGCTTGCGCCACTTCAGCCGCTCCTGAACGATCAAGCCGCTTCAGTGTCGACGCGGCCCACCCATCCCCGCTTGCCGAGACCCCCATGCACGATCTGATCGCCGCGGTGTGCCTGGTCGTCGTCTTCGAAGGTCTGATCCTGTTGGTCGCGCCGGAGGCCTGGAAGCGGATGGTGCAGCAGATGCTGGCCATGCCGACCACGCAGTTGCGGATCGCTGGCGGCGTAGCTCTGGCGGTGGGATTGATGGCCTTGCTGTGGGTTCGCGCCTGACCCCGTCTGCCATCGCTGCTGTCGGGGCAGGTCGCTGAACGCGGCAGGGGAAGGGGTGGTGACCGCCACCCAAAACCCGGATAATGCACAAAAGCCGGCCGGGCCCGCTCCACGCGAGCGTCTCGACCGGCTTTTTCCGTGTATGGGTCCTGCCGCCGCCTGGACGCTCCCCGATGGAGCGGCCGCACCGGTGTCGGCCGGTCCCCGCACGGCCACCACATCCGCGTGGCCCCGACGGTCGCGCAGCAAACCAGGAGTTACCCAGCCATGGGTCAGTCAGTTGTCGTGCTCGGCGCCCAGTGGGGCGATGAAGGCAAAGGCAAGATCGTCGATCTGCTCACCGAGGAAATCGGTGCCGTCGTGCGTTTCCAGGGCGGCCACAATGCCGGCCACACCCTCGTCATCAACGGCAAGAAGACCGTCCTGCACCTGATCCCGTCCGGCATCCTGCGCGACGATGCGCTGTGCCTGATCGGCAACGGCGTGGTGATCTCCCCGGCCGCGCTGCGCAAGGAAATCGAAGAGTTGGAGACCTCCGGCGTGGAAGTGCGTTCGCGCCTGAAGATCTCGCCGGCCGCGCCGCTGATCATGCCGTACCACATCGCCCTGGATCAGGCCCGCGAGAAGGCCGCCGGCGGCAAGGCCATCGGCACCACCGGCCGCGGCATCGGCCCGGCCTACGAAGACAAGGTGGCGCGCCGCGGCATCCGCGTCGCCGACCTGCATTACCCGCCGCAGCTGGAAGAGCTGCTGCGCACCGCGCTGGACTACCACAACTTCGTGCTGACCAAGTACCTGGGCGTGGAAGCGGTCGACTTCCAGAAGACCTTCGACGAAGCGCTGGCCTTCGGCGAGTACGTGCAGCCGATGAAGTCCGACGTCGCCGGCATCCTTCACGACCTGCGCAAGCAGGGCAAGCGCGTGCTGTTCGAAGGCGCGCAGGGCGCGCTGCTGGACATCGACCACGGCACCTATCCCTACGTCACCAGCTCCAACACCACCGTCGGCGGCGCGCTGGCCGGCACCGGCGTGGGCGCGCAGGACATCGACTACGTGCTGGGCATCGCCAAGGCCTACGCCACCCGCGTCGGCGGCGGCCCGTTCCCGACCGAACTGGACGACGAGATCGGCCAGGGCATCCGCGACCGCGGTGCCGAGTACGGCGCCTCCACCGGCCGTCCGCGCCGCTGCGGCTGGATGGACATCGTCGCGCTGAAGCGCGCGGTGGCCATCAACGGCATCTCCGGCCTGTGCATCACCAAGCTCGACGTGCTCGACGGCATGGAGAAGCTGAAGGTGTGCATCGCCTACGAATACCGCGGCAAGCGCACCGAATACGCGCCGCTGGACGCGCAGGGCTGGGAAGAGTGCACCCCGGTGTACCTGGAGTTCCCGGGCTGGAGCGAGAACACCCACGGCATCACCGTGTGGGACGAACTGCCGCCCGCCGCCCGCGCCTACCTGCGTGCGCTGGAGGAACTGGCCGGCTGCCCGATCTCGATCGTCTCCACCGGTCCGGACCGCGAGCACACCATGGTGCTGCAGGATCCGTTCGCCTGAGGCGGGCAGCACGCGACTCCTTCTCCCGCATGCGGGAGAAGGAAGTGCCGAGTCTCCAGAAAGCCCCGCGACAGCGGGGCTTTTTATTTCGCGCCGCACACTGATACGCGTAATGCGGTGCGCCGTGCATGCACCTGGGAGGGACAGCTGACCGAGCAGCGTGCGCGCGCTTTCTGGTTGCTCGATGCAATCGGAGTTGCCGGAGTGCCGTTGCGGACACTGCAGTCCGCGTCCATCTGCGGCTGCCGCAAAGCTGCGCTAGCATTCCGCGCGGCGCCCGCATGCCGCCACTCGACAAGGACGACCGCCGATGTTCGCTGCACTGTTCGACACGCTGTTCCGCCGCACGCCCAGCCCCGACGCCTTCGCCAGGCTGTACACCGACGCCCTGCGCGCGCGCGGCTATCGCGAGCAGCTGGTCTATCAGCCCGACGCGTTCCGACTGGTCGGCGGCAATGGCTACACCATCTATCTGCACAACGCCTATCAGGCCTACAGGACCGCGACGCGCAAAGGCCGCGCCGAGGCATTGCGCGCCTATGTGACGTCCTCGCTCAACGCGCAGGAAGAGAGTGGCCGGGAAAAGACATTCGACGAGGTGCGCGCGACGCTGATGCCGGTGATCCGCAATCGCGGCATGTTCGAGGAGCTGCGGCTGGAGCACTTGCTGGAGAAAGGCCTCGATGCGCCATTCCCATATGCATGGCGCGACATCGCCGAGGATTGCGTCGAGCTGCTGGCGCTGGATCTGCCCGACACGATCTCCACGCTGTTCCAGGGGCCGCGCGCGGCATGGGGGATCACCCTGGACGAAGGCCTGGCGATCGCCCGCGACAATCTGCGCGACGCGACCGCCGACCATTTCGTCGAAGTCGCACCCGGCGTATTCCGCGGCGCATGGCAGGATGCCTACGACACCAGCCGCGCGTTGCTGCCCGACGTGCTGTACCGCGTACCGGTGGCGGGCAATCCGCTGTTCATGCTGCCGGCGCGCGACTGCCTGCTGGTGGTGGGCGATCGCGACGCCGCCGCCATCGGCGCGATGCTGGAACTGAGCGTGGAAGCGGCCGCGCAGGGCCGCAACGTCTCCGCGCTGGTGTTCACTTACGACCAGGCACGCCGCATGGTGCCGTTCGCGCTGGCGTCGCCCGAGCACCGCCAGCGCCAGGCGGACCTGCGCCGGCTGCTGGACGCGCCTGCCTATGCCGATCAGAAGGCGGCGCTGGACAAGCTCCACGACGCGACCGAGCAGGACATCTTCGTCGCATCGTTCAGCGTCTACCAGGAGCGCGACGACGGCGCGCGGCAGTTTTCGCTCTGCACCTGGACCAAGGGCGTCGATACGTTGTTGCCCAGAGCCGACCGGATCGCCCTGGTCGTCCCGCGCGACGACGCCGAGGAGGACGCGGTCGTCCTGGTGTCCTGGGACGAGGCTGTTGCCGCGTTTGGCGACCTGATGGAGCCGCAGCCGCCGCTGTATCCGCCGCGTTACCGCGTGCGGGCGTTTCCCGATGACGCGCAGCTCAGGCAGCTGACGCCGCTGTGATGGGACTTGGGGTTTGGAGTTGGGGGGGGGCATGGATGTGCTGCGTGCTCGGACCCTCACCCCAACCCCTCTCCCGGTGGGAGAGGGGCTAGTTGCGGTCCACGGGTAAAAGCGCGTGCAGGCGTAGCGTGAGTAACGTGGCTTCTTGCATGGGATGGAGCTCAAGAAATTGCCCGTGTGGCCGATAGCCTTGCACGGGTCGGCGTTGTTGCGCGCCGGCAACGGCGTGCGTGGGACCAGAGTGCGACGATATCCGCCGCATTCACGGATCCGGCGTGTGCTGCGGCATCTTGGGGAGAACGGCAGTGCGCAGTCGCTTGATCTTGCAGTCGCTCGGGATGCTGCTGTGCGGGAGTGTGCTGGTATCGTCCGCGGTGGCGCACGCGGCCGCGATGCAGCGGTGCGCACCGGCGCAGGCGTTGCCGGCCTGCGTGGCGGCGGTGCGTGCCGCAGACCCGGCGGCCGCGCTGCAGATGGGCATGCCGGCCTGGGACGCCGCGGCCGACAAGCAAGGCTCGATCGCGCTCGGCCTGGAACTGGTCGATGCGGCCGCCGCCGCGGGCGAGCCGAACAGGGTGGTCTCCATCGGCTCCGCGC
>NZ_AQOJ01000381.1:0-1210 GCF_000364685.1 Xanthomonas sp. SHU 166 | reverse complement strand
AGGGCGCCTCGAACAACCTGCCACGACCTGGAGCCAGGAGTAGCATCTGTCGCAACGGCACCAGAGCGGCGCCTGATCGTGGTGGTTGGGAGGCTGAGGTGGCCGCTGGGCTACCTCAGCCGATCACGCTGGCACCATGGCCCGCTCCTGTAGCCGTGCCAGCCGCATCACGTTATGGCTGGCGACCTTCAGCCCGATCACCACCTTTGCCCGCGCCAAGCCGATGCAGCGTACGAACTTGCCGCCTTGTTGAGCCAAGCGCGCAAACGGGTGCTCGCCGAACACCCGATCCTTGGCAATTCGACGGTTCCGGCGCTTTGCTGCCTCGCTCAAGGGCTTGCGCGCATGCCCTTGATGTTGGATCGCGGGGCGGTAACCACGCCTTTTCAGGTCTGCTTCCCGCGCTGCATCGGCATACCCGCTATCGGCCCATACCGTGCGGCCGGTGTTGTCCGGGTCCAGCACCTGCTCGAAGTGACGGCTGTCGTGCACGTTGGCCGCGCTCACGTCGTAGCGGCGGATGAAGCCCCAGCGACGGTCCGTGCTGGCGTGCAGCTTGTAGCCGTAGAACGCCACCCCATGCTTCCTGGTCCAACGTGCCTGCATATCCTTCTGCGCACGCTTGGCATCGCTCCAGTCCTGGCCGACGTCATCGCCCTGCTTGATCTGCGCGTTCTCTTCGCGCGTGTTGCGCTGGATCGGAGCGCTGACGATGCTGGCGTCGATGATCTGACCGCCGCGGGCAACGAACCCGGCACGTTGCAATTGCTCACCGATCGCCGCGCTGATGTCGCCCATCAGATCCTTGGTCTTGAGCCGTTCGCGCCACACCCAGATCGTCTTGGCGTCGGGCACCTTGCCGCTGTGTTCCAGTCCGAGGAATTGCTGGAAGCTGCGCCGATCCAGCACCTGGTACTCCAGCGCATCGTCGGAGAGGTTGTACAACTGCTGCAACAGCAGCAGCTTGATCATCACCTGCGTCGGCCAAGCCGGACGGCCACCGCGCTTGCCAGTACCCAAGGACAGCTTCGCGTCTACGGCGTGAGCAATCCCGGCAAAGTCGATATGCCGTGACAGCAGAGCCAGAGGATCGCCGATCTGCTGCCGCTTGGCTTCGCGTTCGTGGCCGGCAAACAGGCTGATCATCGTGGCGTCCTCGGCGTGTTCTCCAGACCAATGATGCCAAAGGCGGGGTTTTTAGAGGTGCCCT
>NZ_AQOJ01000380.1:0-325 GCF_000364685.1 Xanthomonas sp. SHU 166 | reverse complement strand
TCAACCTCGGCGGCCAGATCGCCGGCCGCGACGTATTTCTGAGTGCTGGCCGCGACCTGATCAGCAGCACCAGCGGCGACGCCATGAACGGGCGCTCCAGCATCCTGGCGCAGGGCAACCTGTTGCTGCAGGCCGGCCGCGACCTCAGCCTGACCGGAACCACCGTGCAGACGGGCAACAGCGCGGCATTGCGGGCCGGGCGCGACCTGATCCTGCAACCCACTGCCAGCACGCGTGAGAAGGGGGAATTGCACGATGGTGCCGGCACCAGCCTGACCGTCGGCAACAACCTGTCCCTGCAGGCCGGCAACGACCTGCAACTGCA
>NZ_AQOJ01000379.1:0-2772 GCF_000364685.1 Xanthomonas sp. SHU 166 | reverse complement strand
GTGGCGCCCCGCCCCTGCGCGGCGTGGGTCGGCGCCGCGGCCGATGCCGGCGTCTGCGCGGCCTCCAGCGCGGCGTATTCGCGGGCGATGCGCTCCGGTGCCAGCGTCTGCAGCAGTTCCACCTGCGCCGCACGCGCGGCGGCGGCGCGATGATCGGCGAGATTGACGATGCGGCCCTGGCGCGGGCCGTCGATCGCCGCATGCGGTGCATCGACGAAGCTGCTCAGGCCTTCCGACAGCCAGTGGTAGCGGCGTGCCTGCTTGCGCGCGCCGTGCATGCCCTGCTGTACCACCACCCAGCGCCCGTCGTCGCTGACGATGAAGCCGTGCAGGTACAGGTCGAAGCCGTCCTGCACCGCGGCGCTGTCGACCTTGGCCACCAGGCGGCTGACCCGCGCCAGGTCCGTGCCGTCCAGGCCGGTGCGATCGCCCACCGCCTGCAGCTCGTCCGGCGTGGCCCGCGAATGCCGCCCGCGGCCGCCGCACACGTGGATGCCCAGTTCGCCGGACAGCGGCGCCAGGCCGCGCTTGAGCGCGCCCAGCACGCTGGTGGTGATGCCGGAGGAATGCCAGTCCATGCCCATCACCGCCCCCAGCGACTGGAACCAGAACGGATGCGCCAGGCGCCGCAGCAATTCGTCGCGGCCATAGCTGTGCACGATGGCCTGGCACATCACCGCGCCGAGCCGGGTCATGCGCGCGCCCAGCCAGTGCGGCACGCGACCGCCGTGCAGGGGCAGATCGGCGCTGCCGGAACGTCGGCTCATGGGGGCTCCGAGGAACGGGGTGCACCAGGGTAGCCAGTGCGGGTCTCAGCGCGCGAGTCTGGAGGCGAGCGCAGGCTGAGTGATTCAGTGCGGCCGCACGCGCGAAAGCACCCAGGGCGCTGCATGGATCGGCCCTGCTCGTTGCGTGTCCCGCTGGGCATGCCTTTCGACGACGCCGGCGGGCAACTGGATCCCACAGGAAGTCAGCGCCGCTCTCACGGCGGCAAGCACCTCCGCGCAAGCGCGCCTGCCATCGAGGCTTCAGCCCTGAGAGGAGGCGTTACGGCTGGCGTCCCGATCCAGGCGAACGCATCGCGCGGCATCCAGCCGATACGAGAGACGCGGCAGCGGATCGACGACGTTGCTGCGACGACGTAGGCTGCGCGACGCTGCATCCCCTTCCTTGCGCTGCCTTGCAGCTCACCTGGCCGCGCCAGTGCCGTGACGTCCTGTCGTGCTTAGACACCGATGCGATCGATGTCTACCAGGTGGATCGCCCTGCGATTACGCCGTTCGCCTTGGACCACCGGCGCTTCGGCGGCGAGTTCAGCTACGACCGGATGAGCTGGATCAAGCCGAATTTCCTGTGGATGATGTCCCGCGCCGGTTGGGCGCGGAAGCAATGACAGGAGCGGATCCTGGCGATCCTGCTGCCACGCGCCTGCTTCGACCCCCTACTGCGTGCCACGGCCCCGTCGAACTTCGATCCGGCGCGCTTCGCCAGTCAGGCCGCATGGAAAGACGCGGTCCAGCGGTCCGATGTGCGCCTGCATTGGGACCCCGACAGCGTCGCGGCAGGTGCCGCACGAGCTGGTCCACGTGCCGCAAGCCAGCGCGGCGCAGAACATCGGGCTGGACAACCAGCCCTGTCGTCGGCCGCAGCGCCGCACGCGCCAGGTGCCCGTTGCAAGCGCTGCCGGCACGGCATCATGCACACGGCGCACGACACGCGCCGGGCATAATGCGCCTCACATCGACTATCGCCACACGCCCGATGTCCTACGCCACCCTCCGCACGCTGCTCGCCTCCTGGGGCGAACTGCGTCCGCAACCTGCATCCGACTGGCAGGGCACGCTGCCGCTGCCACAGGTGCTCGCCGACTTCTATGCGCAGGTGGGGCCATGGGGCGACATCCACGACGCCACGGCCGGCCCGACCGGCCCGACCGGCCTGTCGCTGCAACTCGGCGGCAACCCGCTCGACATTCCGCCGTTGTGCAAGCTGTGGGCGCTGCAGGCCGGCTACCGCTGGAACGCGATCGACGGCAAGCCCATTGCCGCCTGGCGCGACCACTGGCTGGTGATCGCGGACCAGGGCGCGGACCCTGTCATCCTCGACACCGCCAACGGCGGCGTGCTGTTCGCGTTCCACGGGGCCGGCGCATGGCGCCCCCGACCGCTGGCCGCCAGCCTGGAGATCGCATTCGGTGGTCTGGCGACCATGGCCAACACCATGGCCGAACTCGGCGATGCCGCATTCGACGACAGCGCCGCGCTGTGCGCCACTGCCCGCAACGCGGTCGCCGCGTCGCTGGCCGCCTATCTGGGCAGCGACGTCGAGGCCGCGCGCTTTCTGGAAACGCTGGGTTGGTAGCGGGCTGAGCAAGCAAGGCGCGGCTGCGCCAAGCGCGACGTCTACGCCCACGTTGGCGACGGCATCGCCCCTGCCGGTCGCCCCATCGCGATCACGCGGCTGCACGGTGATGTTCCAGGGAGCGCGCCTGCCGACCCACGGTTATCGTGCACCGCATCACAACTTCTCGCTCCCGATGAGGTAGCGTGACCATCGGGGTCCAAACAGGGGATTTGCCGATGACGTTTCGTACCACGCGGCGCGGGCTGTTGCTCGGCGCCGGTTCGTTCGCGTTGCTGTCGCACGTGCCGATGGGCCTGGCCCTGCCGCGCACGCCAGCGAAGACGCCGGCCTTCATCGATGCGCTGATCGCGCGGATGACGCCGGAAGAGAAGGCCGGGCAGCTCACCCTGTTCGGTTCGGCGCAGCAGA
>NZ_AQOJ01000378.1:0-2398 GCF_000364685.1 Xanthomonas sp. SHU 166 | reverse complement strand
CGATGCGGCGGCCGCCGCCAATCCGGTCAACGTGCGCCCCACCGCCGAGGGCCAGTTAGCCGCGGCGCGCGCCGGACGCCTGACCGGCATCTTCAACGGCTCCAACGTGCGCTGGCACCAGCAACTGCAGCAGGCCGCGCTGGAGAGCCGGCTGAAGATCCCGATGCTGTTCGCCGCCGATGTGATCCACGGCTTCACCACCGTGTTCCCGGTGCCGCTGGGCGAAGCCGCCAGCTTCGAGCCGGAGCTGGCGCAACGCACCGCGCGTGCCGCCGCACTGGAAGCCAGCGCGGTCGGCATCGACTGGACCTTCGCGCCGATGGTCGACATCGCCCGCGATGCGCGCTGGGGCCGCGGCGTGGAAGGCAGCGGCGAGGACGTGCTGCTGGGCCGGCGTTTCGCCGAGGCCCGCGTGCGCGGCTTCCAGGGCGAAGGCATCGACCATGCCGATGCGCTGGCCGCCTGCGCCAAGCACTTCGCCGCCTACGGCGCGGCCGAGGCCGGCCTGGACTACAACACCGTCGACATCTCCGAGCGCACCCTGCGCGAGGTGTATTTCCCGCCGTTCCAGGCCGCCTTCGGCGCCGGCGCGGTGACCACCATGGCTTCCTTCAACGAGCTGTCCGGCGTGCCCGCCACCGCCAACACCTGGCTGCTGAGCCAGGTGCTGCGCGGCGAGTGGAACTACAGCGGCCTGGTCGTCTCCGACTACACCGGCGACCTGGAACTGGTCGCGCACGGCTACGCCCGCGATGCGCGCGACGCGGCGCGGCTGGCGTTCCTGGCCGGCGTGGACATCAGCATGCAGAGCGGGCTGTACCTGCAGCACCTGCCTGGCCTGGTCGCCGACGGTGCGGTGCCGATGGCGCGGCTGGACGACGCGGTGCGCCGCGTGCTGCGCTTCAAGGCCGCGCTGGGCCTGTTCGACGACCCGTTCCTGCGCATCGTGCCCGAGCGCGCGCAGGCGCGGCAGCGGCGCCCGGAGACGCTGGCACTGGCGCACGAGGCCGCACGCAAATCGGTGGTGCTGCTCAAGAACGAGGGCGAACTGCTGCCGCTCAAGCGCCAGGGCCAGCGCATCGCGCTGATCGGGCCGATGGCCAGCAACTGGGTGGAGAGCGCCGGACCGTGGACCCTGTTCGGCGGCGACGACAGCGGCAACGACCTGGCCACGGCCCTGCGCGCGCAATTGGCCGATCCGGCCGCGTTGCAGGTGGTGGAAGGCTGCGCGTTCGAACACGCACTGCCCGGCGGCGTGCAGGCGGCGGTGGCCGCGGCGACCGCGGCCGACGTGGCGATCCTGGCGATCGGCGAACCGCTGCGCTACTCCGGCGAAGCGCAGTCGCGCACCGACATCAGCATCCCCGGCGCGCAGCAGTCGCTGCTGGCCGCCGTGGCGGCCACCGGCACGCCGGTGGTGGTGGTGCTCAGCAATGGCCGTGCGCTGGTGCTCGACGGCGCGGTACTGGACGCGCCGGCGATCCTGGTCAGCTGGTTCCTCGGCTCGGCCTCCGGCCCGGCGCTGGCCGACATCCTGCTCGGCGTGCACGGCCCCTCCGGGCGCCTGCCGGTGAGCTTCCCGCACGAATCCGGGCAGTCGCCGTACTACTACGCGCACAAGCCCACCGGTCGCCCGGATCCGCGCCCGAACGCGCTGACACCCTTCACCACCCACTACCGCACGATCTCCAACACCGCGTTGTTCCCGTTCGGCCACGGCCTGACCTATGGCCGCATCGAGTACGGCGAACTGACCTTGAGCACGTCGCGGCTGGCCGCCGGCGGCACGCTGAAGGTCGCCGCACGCATCCACAACCGCGGCCACCGCGACGCCGAGGAAGTGGTGCAACTGTACGTCCGCGACCGCAGCGCCAGCATCACCCGCCCGGTGCGCGAACTGAAGGATTTCCGCAAGGTCGCGGTGCCGGCCGGCGGCAGCGCCAGCGTGGACTTCGTGCTGCGCCGCGAGGATCTGCTGTTCGTGGGCCAGGCGCTCAAGCCGACGGTGGAACCGGGCCAGTTCGATCTGTGGGTCGCGCCTTCGGCGCAGGCACCGGGGCTGACGGCCAGCTTCGAACTGCTGGGCTGATCGCCGCCTCGGCAAACGCTGGCGGTGGCGGCCACGCGGTCGCCACCGCGGTCGGCGCGTGGCCAACGTGGGCGGCATTTCACGTCGGCGGCACTGCGGGCTGTCGCGTCACGATGCGCGATGCGCGATGCGCAATGCGCGATGCGGCATGGGACCTCATTGCGGGAGCGGCTCCAGGCGGTTTTGAGACTACACGGAGCCCTTCTCGCAGAGCCGTGCGGAGCCTTACCCGGGTGCACTGTGGGAGGGACTTCAGTCCCGACGCTTTGCAGGGTCTGGCGGTGGCGGCCACGCGGTCGCCACCGTGGC
>NZ_AQOJ01000377.1:0-2489 GCF_000364685.1 Xanthomonas sp. SHU 166 | reverse complement strand
CACTGCGGGCTGTCGCGTCACGATGCGCGATGCGGCATGAGACTTCATTGCGGGAGCGGCTCCAGGCGGCTTTCAGACTACACGGAGCCCTTGCCGCAGAGCCGTGCGGAGCCTCACCCGGGTGCACTGTGGGAGGGACTTCAGTCCCGACGCTTTGCAGGGTCAGGCACCCGGCAGGCTCCGCTCGCTGCGACTACATCATCGTGCATTCCGACATGCCCTCGCCGTGTCGGAACTGACGAAGACCACGCGCCGCGACGTGCGCGCCTACCCCGCCAATTCCGCAGCCAGGAAAGGCGCCGTTCGGCTGCCTGCACGCGTCGCCACAACGCTCGGCACGCCCGCCGCCACGACCTTACCGCCCGCCCCGCCCGCGCCTGGCCCCATGTCGATGATCCAGTCGCTGGCCGCGGCCACGCGCATGTCGTGCTCCACCGCCACCACGGTGTTGCCCGCCTCCACCAGCCCGTGCAATTGCCGCAGCAGCGTGTCCACGTCGGCCGGATGCAGACCAGTGGTGGGTTCGTCCAGCACGTACACGGTGCCGCGGCGCTGCGCACGCTGCAGTTCGCTGGCCAGCTTGATGCGCTGCGCCTCGCCGCCGGACAGTTCGGTGGCCGGCTGGCCCAGGCGCAGATAGCCCAGGCCCACCTCCATCAGCACCTGCAGCGGCCGCGCGATCGCCGCATCGTCGGCAAAGAAATCCAGCGCCTGCGCCACGGTCATGCGCAGCACCTGGGCGATGTTCTGGCCGCGCAGTTCGATCTCCAGCGTCTTGGCGTTGTAGCGCGCGCCATGGCAGGTCGGGCACGGCGCATACACGCTAGGCATGAACAGCAGCTCCACGCTCACCGCGCCCTCGCCTTCGCAGGTCTCGCAACGGCCCTTGGCCACGTTGAACGAAAAGCGCCCGGCGTCGTACTTGCGCTTGCGCGCTGCCGGCGTGGCCGCAAAACGCTTGCGCACATGGTCGAACAGGCCGGTGTAGGTCGCCAGGTTGGAGCGCGGCGTGCGCCCGATCGGCGCCTGGTCCACCTGTACCAATCGCCGCACGTGTTCCAGGCCGCCGGCAATGTAGCCATCGGTGGCGACGCGCGCGCCGCGCTCCAACGGATCCAGCTCCTCCTCCGCCTCGGCCGGCGCCTGCCCCAGTTGCGTGCCCAGCAATTCCACCAGCGCCTGGCTGACCAGTGAGGACTTGCCCGAGCCGGACACGCCGGTGACCGTGGTGAACACGCCCAGCGGGATGTCCACGTCCAGCGCGACCACGTTGTTGCGGCTGACCTCGCGCAACTGCAGCCAGCCCTCCGGCGTGCGCGGCGCATGGGCAGCGGCGTGCGGTTCGGCGAACAGGTAGCGGCGCGTGGACGAGGCCTGCACCTGCGCCAGTCCCGCCGGCGGACCGCTGTACAGCACCTGCCCGCCGTGCTCGCCGGCACCGGGGCCGACATCGACGATCCAGTCGGCATGGCGGATCACGTCGATCTCGTGCTCGACCACGAACAACGAATTGCCCGCGCCCTTGAGCTGGTCAAGCGCGCCCAGCAACGCCTGCGTGTCGGCCGGATGCAGGCCTGCCGATGGCTCGTCCATCACGTAGACCACGCCGAACAGCTGCGAGCGGATCTGCGTGGCCAGACGCAGCCGCTGCAGTTCGCCCGGCGACAGCGTCGGCGTGCTGCGTTCCAGGGTCAGATAGCCCAGCCCCAGCGCCTCCACCACCTGGATCCGCGCCAGCAGGTCCTGGGCGATGCGCTGTGCGGCCAGCGCCTGTTCCGGATGTCGCGAACGGCCCTGCATGCGGCCTTCCGCCGCGGGCCGCAGCAGGTCGACCACCTCGCCGAGCGGGCGCTGCGACAGTGCGCCGATATCCAGCCCGGCGAAAGTCACCGACAGCGCCTCGCGGCGCAGCCGCTTGCCGTCGCAGCTGGGGCACGCGGTGCTGATCAGGTATTGCGCCACGCGTTTCTTGATCAGCGCGCTCTGCGTGCTGGCGAAGGTATGCAGCACGTAACGGCGCGCGCTGCTGAAGGTGCCCATGTACGCCGGCTCCTGCTTGCGCTTGAGCGCACGCTGGGTCTCGGCCAGGGTGAAGCCGGGATACACCGGCACGGTCGGTTGCTCGTCGGTGTACAGGATCCAGTCGCGGGTCTTCTTCGGTAATTTCGCCCACGGCACGTCGACATCGTGGCCGAGCGTGGTGAGGATGTCGCGCAGGTTCTGCCCGTGCCAGGCCGGCGGCCACGCCGCCACCGCGCGCTCGCGGATGCTCAGCGAACGGTCCGGCACCATCGACGCCTCGGTCGCGTCGTAGATGCGCCCCAGCCCATGGCAGGTGGGGCAGGCACCGGCCGGCGTGTTCGGCGAGAAGCCGTCGGCATGGATGATGTCCTGCCCCGGCGGATAGGTGCCGGCGCGCGAATACAGCATGCGCAGCGAGTTGGAGATGGTGGTGACGCTGCCCACCGACGAGCGCGTGCTCGGCGCAC
>NZ_AQOJ01000376.1:0-4745 GCF_000364685.1 Xanthomonas sp. SHU 166 | reverse complement strand
TGCTGCAGCGCCACCGCCGGCGGCAGGCCGTCGATGGCGTCCACGTCGGCCACGCCGGCCTGGTCGATCAGGCGCCGCGCATACGGCGAGATCGAATCCAGATAGCGCCGCTGCGCCTCGGCGAACAGCGTGCCGAACGCCAGCGACGACTTGCCCGAACCAGACACGCCGGTGAACACCACCAGCGCATCGCGCGGCAGCTCCACGTCCACATCCTTGAGGTTGTGCTCGCGCGCGCCACGGACGCGCACGAAGCCGGAAGCGGCGAAAGCGGGAGGCGTGGACATGGGCAGGACCGGCAACGCGAAGGAGCGCGCAAGCTTAGCCGGTCGGCTGCCATGGGCGTGTCGCGGCGACTTTGCTGCGGCGTGTTCAGCCCGCTATCGACGCAGAACGGCGCGCCTTCGCCGGCGACGCAAGTCTCAGCTCAACGCAGGCGCCACCAGCGTGTCGGCATCCTCGTCGCGCGCGGCCAGCGCCTGCATCCGCGTCACCGCACTTGCGAAGGCGCGCAGCACCGCCACACCGCGTTCAGCGTAGATCGCATGCAGCGCCTGGTAGTACCACAGCGTGCCGTCGCGGCCGGCGGTGAAGCGCTCGAACACCGCCATGCCGACCTCGGGGTCTTCCAGGTCGGCGACGATGCTGCGCGCGTTGTAGAGCTTGTCGCAGGCCGACACCAGCAGCACCGCGTCCGGGGCCTCGGCCAAGTGCGCCAGGTACGCCTGCTTGCGGATGCGCCAGTCGCGGCGCTTGGCAGGCACGTCCGCGGGCACCGCCTTTCGCTCGGCCGTGGCGTCGGTGCAGGCCATCACCATGTCCGCCACCGCCTCGCCGAACTGCGCGCGGATCACGCCCTCATGGCCGGCGCCGCAATCCTCCACCACGTCGTGCAGCAGCGCCGCGATCGCCTGGTCCTCGTCGCCGCCGGCCTCCAGCACCAGCGTCGACACGCCCAGCACGTGGCTCAGATACGGCACCGTGCCGCCCTTGCGGAACTGGCCGGCGTGGGCGATGCGCGCGTAGTCCACGGCGCGCGCGTAACGTTCGGTGAGAGCGGTCATGCGGCGATCCTGACGGAACAGTCCGGCATTATCGCCAAACTTGTCGGCGTGAGCGCGTGGAGACGCGGGTGGACGTGGCTGCCGTTCAAGCCGCGTGCGGCGTCCCATTGCATGCGTGATGGGCCGACAGCCCGCACGGACGCGGCTGCCGCGCAGCCCTGTCCTGGTCCAGGCGCGTTCCCCGCTTACACTTCCCTGTTCCCGCACCACCGCAACGCTCGCACGCATGAACGTCCGTCATCTCGACCGGCACGCCCCGGAACTGCCGCAGATCGCCGCCTGGTACCACGCGGCCTGGGGTCGCGAAGCGGGTTTCACGCTGGACGACGAACTGCGCCAACTGCAGCGCGCCGCGGATGCGCATGGCCTGCCGCGGCGGCTGGCCGCCTTCGATGGCGACCGGCCGATCGCCGTGGTGCAGTTGAAAGACCGGGAAATGGACGCCTTTCCGCAATATCCGTACTGGCTGGGCGGCATGTACGTCGCCGATGCCTATCGAGGGCGCGGCATCGCCGGTCGCCTGCTCGCCCATGCCCTGGCCGACGCCGCGGACCTTGGCCTGGACGCCTTGTATCTGCAGACCGAGCACTTGGACGGCGGCCTGTACGCCCGCCACGGCTGGCAGCCCGTGCAGGAAGCCGATTCCTACGGCACCCGCGTGTTGCTGATGGTCCGCCAGGTCGGCTGAGCCAACGCCAGCGGGACCCGGGCGTCTGCACATTACTTTTCCCCCGCGCCGCGTTAACGTGGCGCTTGGAAAGATAGGGCGTCAGCCACCAACCGACCGCTCGATCGACAGACACGCATGAACGCAGCGCCGAGGATGCAACCCACCATGATCACCGACACCGTCCACGCCGTGGACGACACCGCTACCGACAGTGCCCCGACCCCGCCCGCACGCCGAGCCGCCATCTCCGGCCGCGCCGCCGCGCACAGCGTGTACCGCTCGCCGCTGTCCGCCGAAGACGCCAGCAGCGACGCGCTGCGCCTGCGCGAACAACGCGCCAAGCGCGCGGCACAGGTCGCCGCCGTCGGCACCGTCGCCGCCCTGGCTGCCGTGGCCCTGATCGCCTGGCGTCGCGCACGGCGCTGACCGCGCAACAGCCCAAGACGCATCCGGCATCATGCGCCGAGCAGGAAGCTCGCCACCGCCCACGCAAGGAACGTCCTCATGACGCCATGGCACCGCATCGCCCAATTCGCCGGCCTGGCGCTGGTCGCCAGCGCCTGCAGCATGCCCGCCGCCGCCCGCAAGACGCCCATGGCCTCGGCGGTGCTGAGCGTTCCGGCCGACCTGCCCAACCAGCGCCTGTTCGACTGCGCCGAATCCAGCATCGCCACCCTGTCCGAGACCAACAGCTCCTGGCCAAAGGTCACCCGCGAAGATCCGGCCAAAGGCATCCTGGAATCGGGTGACTTCCCCGAAACGAACCGCAGCGGCTTTCGCCTGCGCCTGGAGCGCCCACCGGGCGCCAACCAGGCCAAGCTCGCCCTCAAGGGCGCCGGCGCCTATTTCGTCGACCTGGGCGTCGACCAGGCGATGCAGGATCTCAAGACCGCGTTGGATCGCTGCGTCGCCACGCGGCCGCTGTGAGCCCGAATAGCACACGATAGTTCTGACTCCCGCGCCGTACAGCGACCAAGGTAGGACACGACCATGCCCAATTACGCCATCGAAGCCCGCTCGCTCGGCGTCATCGGCATCGCCGGCCACGCCTTCTGGGTGCTGCGCGACGAACACGGCAAGGCCGTGGCGGAACTGCATGGCCTGGCCACCGACCGCCAGACCGGCCAGGCCATCCCGATCGGCACCGACGAGGCCCGGCACTCGCTGCGCGCCTGGCATTACCCGCATGACCCCGCGTACGCCCGCTCCATTGGCGAGGAGGTGGACAGCACCACCTACATCCGCGACGACCAGCCGGCGCGCACGGTGGCCACCGGCGACAAGCACGAAATCCTGGAGCGCTGGAATACCGCGGTGCGCGCCGTGCCGGAACTCAACGCACAGGACCGCGACTATCCGAACTACGGCTTCAAGGTCTTCGGCGAAACCGTCAACAGCAACTCCGCCTACCGCACCTTCGGCGAACTGATGGACGTGCCCGTGCAGCGCTTCCCCGGACGCCTCGAACCGGGCATCGACAAGCGCATGCTGTCGCCGGAACGCACCGAGGAACTGCGGTATCACGCACCGGGCGAACAGAAACAACAACGCGCGCCAGCCCCCCACGGCCGATCCCACGCGCACCGACCATCCCGATCACACGCTGCTGCAGCAGATCCGCGACAAGGTCCAAGGCCTCAACGGCCCCGGCCAGTTGAAACCGGCCGACAACGACCGCGTCAGCGCCAGCCTGTACGCCCTGGCGAAGCAACACCACTTCAGCAGCGTCGACCAGGTTGCGCTCAGCCAGCAGACCGCGACCGCTGCCGCAGGCGAAACATCTTCATCGTGCAGGGGCTGCCAACGATCCGGCCAAGCAGCGTGCGCACATGTCAAAGGCGTGCCTCACCGCCGAGTACAAAGGCTAATCACGAGGCTGGATGCAACATCGACTCAGGATTCAGAAGTACGAACGATGCTGTATCCGTCTTTGCTGTAGAGACCATTGAGCCTTGAATCCAGCGCACACATGCGAACGGAGTAACCCAAAGCGAATAGGTGATGGAAGACTTTCCTGACATCCCCCAACTCGATCTGGTTTACGCTTCGATTGGCGCCAGTACCCGGCTGTGCAACCCGAAAGGCCACTCTACCTGTATCGCGGCGCTTTACTCTTCAGGGGTACAGCCGGACGCCGTTAAGGTGCTCGAACCAGAAGCTCGTATCTATACGTTTCACGTGCATAGCAACTCCCTGAAGTAGGCCCCGGTTTCCAGCTAGCCGCCCAGCACAACAGGCGCTCCCAGCGAAAAAAGACCAAGTACGAAATCCGTCCTTACTCATCCCCAGCAAGGAACCAAACAGGCTTGAGCGGCAGACGCACGCGGGCAACGTCGTCGAGCTGAGCATAGTGCGCCGTCCATAGCCCCAGCAGCTTGCGCGCATCGATCAGGCTGATTCGCCGATGCGACTGCCGTGCCTCGTAGTCAGCATCCTTGGTGAAGCCGGACAGAGCTACGAACAGACCCACGTCGCCTTCGCCGAGGACGGCCATGAAGCTGCGCAGACCCATCACGTCGATGCGCGGAGAGTTGGCATTGCGCTTGACCTGCACTTTGATGCGCGGCGGCCGAGTGCCGAGCGGGTCGTTGTAGGCGATGATGTCGGTGCCGCCGTCCTTGCCGGGCGGGGCGATCCAGGCGACGTGGTAGCCCATCGCCTTCAGCAGCGAGCCGACCAGTTCCTGGAAATCGTAAGGCGGCATCGCCGCCAGGTACGCCTCGATCTCGGTCCAGGCCATCTCCTCGGCTTCTTCCAGGGTGATGGTGGCCGAACCTTCGTCGAGTTCTTCCTCGCCCTCCTCGTCCTCGATCGGGTCGGGCTGGGCGCTCTTCCATTTGCGGTAGAGCTGGCCGACCGCGCGGGTGAACTGTTCGGGGTCGGGATAGATCTGCAAGGCGGCCTCGCCGTCGGGCGTCAGGGTCCAGATGCCTTTGTCCTTGACCAGCCAACCGGCCTTCACCGGCGCCACGGTGCTGAAGCGCACGATCTTCTCGAAACGGCGGCCGCCG
>NZ_AQOJ01000375.1:0-449 GCF_000364685.1 Xanthomonas sp. SHU 166 | reverse complement strand
TCGGCCTTGCCATTGGTGCGTGGCGTGTAGGGTCGGGTTCGCAGATGGCGCAGGCCGAGCCGTCGGACAAGGCGTCGAAAGCGGCGTGATGTGTAGCAGGCGCCGTTGTCGGTCAACACGCGCTCCAAGCGCACGCCCAGGCTGCGGTAGTAGCGAACCGCCTGCATCAGGGCCCTGCAGGCACTGAGACCGCGCTCATCGGGCTCGATGGTGCCGAAGGCCACGCGGGAATGATCGTCGATGGCCAGGTGGACGTACTCCCAGCCAATGCCACGGGAGGTGACCGTCCGATCATCGGTCACGCGATGGCCGGGCTGGCGGAAACGGGCCAGCTTCTTGATGTCCAGATGCAGCAGTTGGCCGGGTTGGGCGTATTCATCGCGATTGTGCGGCAGCGCCGGTTCCAGCTCGGCCAGCCGGTGCAGGCCGGCGCGGCGCAGCAACCGGGC
>NZ_AQOJ01000374.1:0-3875 GCF_000364685.1 Xanthomonas sp. SHU 166 | reverse complement strand
CGGTGGCGCCCGGCTGGCCCGGCGCGCTGCCCGGCGAGTTGCTGGTCGCGCCGGGCGCGCCCTGCGGACCGCTGGTGCTGGTGCTGCTGTCGCTGACCTGCTCGCTGCGCAGCTTCGGCGGGTCGCCGTTGTACAGCTCGCGCGCTTCCTCGACCACCGAGAAGTCCATGTCCACGTTCACTTCCGGGTTGACCCGGCCCGGGCCGGTCATCGGCTCCAGCAGTTCGCGGATGCGCTGGTTGTAGGCGCTTTCCTGGCGGCGCACCTGGTCGAACTGGGCGGCGTTGAGCGCGGCGTCGCTGTTGGGGTCGGCGATGGTCAGCATGCGCCCGCTCTGGTCGACCACGGTGACGCGGTCCGGCGCCAGGTCGGGGATGCTGGAGGCGACCATGTTGACGATCGCATCGACCTGATTTCGTTCCAGGGTGGTGCCGCCGCGCAGTTCCAATACCACCGAGGCGCTGGCGGCCTCGCGCTGGCGGGTGAACGCGCTCGGCTTGGGGATGGCCAGATGCACCCGCGCCTCGCGCACCGGGCGCAGGCTGGCGATGGTGCGCGCCAGTTCGGTTTCCAGGGCGTGCTGGTAGCGCGCGTTCTCCACGAACTGGCTGACCCCGAAGCCGGGATCCTTTTCCATCACTTCGAAGCCCATGTTGCCGTTGTCGGTCAGGCCGGCGCCGGCCAGCTTCAGCCGCGCGTCGTACAGCTTGTCCTCCGGCACGGTGATCGCGCCGGTGGCCTGGTCGAGCTTGAACGGGATCTGCGCGGTGCGCAGCAGGTCGGTGGCCTCGGCCGTGCCCTTCTCATCCAGGCCGGTGTACAGGGGCGTGTAGGCCGGCTTCTGCGACCAGAAGAACACGAACAGGCCGGCGGCCACGGCCACCGCGATCATCGCCATCAGGCCGATGCGCCGGGTGAGCTGCAGGCTCTGCAGGCGGTCGAACCAGGCCCCGGCCTTTTCGCTGTTGAATGTGTCTTTGCTGATCGCAAGCGCCATCGTCTTCTACCCTTACAGCGGCATGTTCATCACGTCCTGGTACGCCTGGACGAGTCGGTTGCGGACTTCCACGGTAGCGCGAAACGCCACCTGGGACTGTTGCGCGGCCAGCATCACCTTGGCCAGGTCGGCGCTGGGGTCGCCCAGTTCGAAGGCCTTGGCGAGGTCGCCGGACTTCTGCTGGGCCTCGTTCACGCCGCCGATCGCGTTGCGCAGGGTCTCGGTGAAGCTCGGGCCCTGCACGCCCTGGCTGCCGCCCAGGCCTTCGATCGCATTGCTGCGGCCGACATCGCCCACCCGCGTCTGCGCCGCCTGGCCGACCTGGCCCTGGTAGCTGCGGATCTGCGAAAGGATGGAGCTGATGGAGTCGCTCATACGGTGAAGTCCCTGCCGGGAGACGGCTTGCCCGTATGCAATGCAAGCGGTGTGCCGAAACGGCACTGACGTGTTGAGCAGCCTCCGGACAGGCGTGCGCGGGCAAGGCCGGCACCCGGTGACGGGTTCCTGGCGCCGGCGGCACGGCCGGCACGGACCGCGCGCCGGCAAGGTGTCGGCAGGTTGACGCCGTGCGCCGCGTCACGGTCGGACGCGGGCGCCGCGCGGCGACCTCAAGGCCGGCGAGGGGACCGACTCAGTCCGGCAGCCAGGCTGCCCGCCACTCCTGCAGGTTGGCGCCCTGCAACATCCAGTCGCGCTGCACCGTCGCGCGCAGGGCAGTGCCTGCCGCCGCCCGCGCGTCGGCGTCGGCCAGGTGCGCGCGGATCGCATTGACCCAGTCGCGAAAGCGATTCTTGACCAGGGTGACCGGCAGCGCGCCATCGCGGTAGGGCGGCAGGTCGCTGGCCACCACCGGATAGCCGCAGGCGCCGTACTCGAGCAGGCGCAGGCTGCTCTTGCAGCGATTGAACAGGTTGTCTTCCAGCGGCGCCAGCGCCAGGTCCAGGCCCAGCGCGGCCAGCGCCTGCGGATAGCGGGCGAAGTCCACGCCCGCGTGCACCTCGTGCACATGCCGGCGCAGCCGCTCCGGGCACAGCCCCATGAACACCCAGTGCACCTCGCCGGCCAGCGCCTGCACCACGTCGGCGATCAGTTCCAGGTCGCCGGTGTGGCTGAGCCCGCCGGCCCAGCCGACCCGTGGCTTGGCCGAGGCGGATGCCGCCGGCGGCGCCAGCGCGCCCCACAGTTGCGGCTCCAGCCGGTTGCGCACCACGCGGATGTCGCCGTGCAGGCCGGCCAGCGCCTCGGCCAGGTCCGGCGTGGAGACGGTGACCCGGTCCACCAGCGTGGCGGCGCGCCGCAGCGAGCGCAGCACGTCCTTGGGCATGTGCTCGCGATGCGCGCTCTTCAGCGGCAGGTTCGGCAGGTAGTCGTCCAGCTCGTAGACCATGAAGGCGGGGCCGAACCGGCGCATGCGCTCCATCCGCGCCAGTTCCGCGTCGCCGACCCGGCGCTGCAGCACCACCACGTCGGCGCCGATGCGCTGCAGCTCCACCGGATCGAGCAGGCGCGCGTAGTACAGGCCGTCGATCTGCGCGGCCGCGGCCAGCGCCTGGAATGGCTGGATCACCCGGTACTGGCCGCTGCCGAAGGTGTCGCCGGGATGGGCCAGCACCCGCGGTAGCGGTTTCCAGGCCAGCGGCTGCCAGGAGAATTCGGACTCGGTCAACTGGAAACCGCCGGGCCGGTCCAGGCCCAGGCTCGGCGAATACGCCGGATCCTGCGCCAGCGCCGGCAGCCAGCGCTGCAGCAGCGCCTCGTCGGCCGCCTCGCTGCGCGTGGCCGAGGCTGGTTGCAGCAGCAGCGCCTGCGGCGTCCACACGGTCCAGGCGCCCGTCGCCGCGGCGCGCAGGCACAGGTCCACGTCGGCGCCGCCGGCGGCGAAGCCGGCCGCGTCGAAGCCGGACAGGTGCTCGAACAGCGCCCGCCGCACCAGCAGGCAATGCGCCGACACCGCGCTGTAGCGGTGTGCCACCTGCAGCCGGCCCATGTAGCCCGGCTGCGCCATCGCCTCGCCGGCGAAGGCGTGGCCGGCGCCGGCCAGCAGGCCCGGCAGCAGGCCGGCATGGGTGATGCGGCCGTCGGCGGACACGCCCTTGGCGCCGACGATGCCGACTTCGGGCCGCTGCGCGTGGTTCATCAGCGCGTGCAGCCAGCCGTCCTGCACCGCGGCGCTGTCGGCATCCAGGAACAGCAGGTACTCGCCCTGCGCCTGGGTGGCGGCGAGGTTGTGCGCCTCGGCCTGGCAGACCCGCTGTTCCAGCGCGAACACGCGGATGCGGCCGTTGCCCAGTTCGGCTACCGCCTGCATCCACGCGGTGATCTCCGGCGCCTGGCTGGCGTTGTCCACCAGCAGCAATTCATAGGCGGGGTAGGCGGTCTGTTCGAGCAGGCTGACCACCGCGCGCTGCAACGCCGGCAGGTTGTCCTGCGCCAGCAGCACGATCGAGACCGGCGGCTGCGCGGGGTGGCCGTAGTCGATGCGGAACAGGCCGCCCGGCAACGGCTCGACCGTGGCCTGCGGATAGCCGCGGGCCTGCAGGTGCGCGGCGATCGCGCGCTGGCGCGCCGGACCGCCGGCCTCGGCGCTGGCCGGCGTGGCGACCAGCAGCGGCTCGGGCAGGTGCGCGATGCCATCGCCGCCGTCGCGCAGGAACAGGCGCAGGATCAGGTCCAGTTCGCTGGCGCCGTCGTGGGCAGGATCGAAGCCGCCCAGCGTCCGCACCGCCGTGCGGCGGAACACCCAGTGCCCGGCCGTGGCCAGCGGATTGCCCAGCAGCAGGTCCAGGTCCGGGTCGGGCCGCAGCAGCGGCGCCAGGGTGTCCGCGTCCACGGCCAGCCATTCGTCCGCATACAGTGCGTTGCACTGCGGTTGCTGCGC
>NZ_AQOJ01000373.1:0-2992 GCF_000364685.1 Xanthomonas sp. SHU 166 | reverse complement strand
CCTGCTAGGGGGTAAGACGGTATCTGCGGGAGAGGGTGTTGCCGGCTCCGATCTCAACCGGGAGAGCGTGCCGGCGCGGTGCCTGCGTGGACCCGCAAAGAGGTAAGAGCGGCTTCAGCCGCGACGGGCGAAGACGCGATGCGTCCCAGGCAGCATCGCGTCGGGACTGAAGTCCCTCCCACAACAGCCGCTTACGCTCCCCCTGGCCGCTCGGGCAAGCGCAGCGCCATAGCGGTCCGGGTCAACCCGCAAAGCCTTACCCGGACCGCAACGCCACCGGCTCAACGGCCGGTCTTGATCTCCGTCCACAGGCGGGTGTACAGCTTGTCCACCTCGGGCGGGTTGATCGAATAGGTGAACATCTTCGCGGCCACGTCCGGCGGCGGATAGATGGTGGGATCGTTGCGGATCGCCGCGTCCACCAGCGGGGTCGCCTGCGGCACCGGATTGGCGTAGTGGATGAAGTCGGTATTGGCCGCGGCCACCTTGGGCGTCAGCAGGTAGTTGATGAACGCGTAGGCGTTCTCCGGATGCTTGGCGTCCTTGGGAATGGCCAGCATGTCGAACCACTGCGGCGCGCCTTCCTTGGGGATCGAATAGGCCACGTGCACGCCGTTCTTGGCTTCCTCGGCGCGGTCGCGGGCCTGGATGATGTCGCCGGACCAGCCCACCGCCAGGCAGGTGCTGCCGTTGGCCAGCGAGGTCACGTACTGCGAGGAGTGGAAGTTCTGCACGTAGGGGCGGATGCGCTTGATCAGCGCCGCGGCCTGCTCGATCTTGGCCGGGTCGGTGGTGTGCGGATCCTCCCCAAGGTAGTGCAGCGCGATCGGGATCAGGTCCGAGGGCGTGTCCAGCAGGGTCACGCCGCAGTCCTTGAGCTTGGACAGGTTCTCCGGCTTGAACACCAGGTCCCAGCTGTTGGCGATGTCGGTGCCGCCGAACGCGGCCTTGACCTTGTCCACGTTGTAGCCGATGCCGGTGGTGCCGACCATGTACGGCACGCCGTACTTGTTGCCCGGATCCTGCTGCGCGATGCGCTGCATGATCTGCGGATCGAGATTGGCCAGGTTCGGGATCTTGCTCTTGTCCAGCGGCAGGAACACGCCAGCCTGGATCTGCCGGCCGAAGAAGTTCAGCGTCGGCACCACCACGTCGTAGCCGCTGCCACCGGCCAGCAGCTTGGTCTCCACCATCTCGTCGCTGTCGAAGACGTCGTAGGTGACCTTGATCCCGCTCTGCTTCTCGAAGTCGGGAATCGTGTTCTCGGCGATGTAGTCCGAGTAGTTGTACACGTTGAGCACCTTCGCCTCGCCCTGCCCCGCCTTGTCCGCGTCGCCGCCGGAGCCGCCGCAGCCGGCGAGCAGCGCCGTGGCCAGGGAAAGAGTGAGCAGTCGCAGCTTCATCGCAGGTCTCCGCGGGTCCGTGGGGGCAGGAATGGAAGGATCGGCGGCGCGCGCCGGATCCGGGATCGGGGCTCCAGACTACCCAGCGCCGGGCTATTTGCCCAGCGCCTGGGCCGTATCCTCCAGCGCCAGCCAGGCCTTGTCGAACAGTTCGTCGACCTGGGCTCGGCTGAGGATCAGCGGCGGCGACAGCAGCATCGCGTCGTTGGTGGCGCGCAGGATCAGGCCGCGGCGCAGCGCATTGTCGCGGCACAATGCGCCGACCTTGCCGCGCTCGGGGAAGTACTGCCGGCGCGGCTTGTCCGGCACCAGTTCCAGCGCGCCGATCATGCCGACGATGCGCGCCTCGCCCACCAGCCGGTGCTCGCCCAGCTCGGCCCAGCGTTGCGCCAGGTACGGCGCGATCTCGCTGCGCGCGCGTTCGACGATGCCCTCGTCCTGCAGCAGGCGCAGGTTCTCCAGCGCCACCGCCGCGCACACCGGGTGCCCGGAATAGGTGCAGCCATGCGCCAACTCGCCGCCCTGCTCCTTCAGCACCTTGGCCACGCGCGTGCCGAACATCGCCGCGCCGAGCGGGATGTAGCCGGAGGTGATGCCCTTGGCGATGGTCATCACGTCCGGCTGGAAGCCGAAGTGTTGCGCGCCGAACCATTCGCCGGTGCGGCCGAAGCCGCAGATCACCTCGTCGGCGACCAGCAGCACGTCGTAGCGGCGGCAGATGCGCTCGATCTCCGGCCAGTAGCTGCGCGGCGGAATGTACACGCCGATCGCGCCCATGATCGGCTCGCCGATGAACGCGGCCACCCGCTCCGGCCCCAGTTCCAGGATCTTGTCCTCCAGCCGCCGCGCGGCGAGCAGCCCGTATTCCTCCGGATCCATGTCGCCGCCGTCGCCGAACCAGTACGGCGGATCGATGTGGTGGATGTCGGGGATCGGCAGGCCGCCCTGGCGGTGCATGCCCTTCATCCCGCCGAGGCTGGCGCCGGCCATGGTGGTGCCGTGGTAGCCGTCGTGGCGGCCGATGAAGATGGTCTTCTGCGGCTGGTCCTGCACGGCCCAGAAATGCCGCACCAGGCGCAGGATGGTGTCGTTGGCCTCGGAGCCGGAGTTGGTGAAGAAGGCATGGTCGAGGTCGCCCGGCGCCAGTTCGGCGAGCTTGGCGGCCAGCCGGATGGTGGGTTCGGTGGTGCACTGGAAGAAGCTGTTGTAGTACGCCAGCTGTTCCATCTGCCTCGCGGCGGCCTGGCCGAGTTCCTTGCGCCCGTAACCGACGTTGACGCACCACAGGCCGGCGAAGGCATCCAGCAATTGGTTGCCGTCGGCGTCCCAGACGTAGGCGCCATCGCCGCGTGTGAGGATGCGGGTGCCTTTCTGCGCCAGGGCGGCGTTGTCGTTGAACGGGTGCAGGTGGTGCGCGGCATCCAGGTCCTGCAGGGCGCGCGTGTCGATCCGGTCCATGTCCACTCCAATGTCGGTACCAAGGCCGCAACGCGGCCAAGCTTTGCTCTTGCTCTTGCTCTTGCTCTTGCTCTTGCTGTTGCTCTTGCTCTTGCTCTTGCTGTTGCTGTTGCTGTTGCTGTTGCTGTTGC
>NZ_AQOJ01000372.1:0-1843 GCF_000364685.1 Xanthomonas sp. SHU 166 | reverse complement strand
TGCCCCCCCCCGCCGATCCGGGCCGCCGCAGCGTGCTGCGCGCCGGTGTCGGCATCGCCGCCGGCGCCGCGCTCTGGGGCCTTGGCGGCCAGGCCCGCGCCGCCGGCACGCTGCCGTTCGCCGGCCTCAACCTGTCCGGATTGGCGTCCAACAACTTCGTCGACAACGCCATCATCGACCGGCACTACCGCGACATCAGCGATCAGCACATCGTCGCCGCCGGCGCCTGCCCGCTGTTCCGCCTGCCCACCACCGCCGCACGCTTCAGTACCGGCCAGGGCATGCCGCTCAACGCCACGTATTGCGACCAAGTCGAGAAAGTGCTGAACCGGCTCGCGCAGCGCGGCAAGGTGGCGATCCTGGAGTTGCACGACTACATGCGCTTGCCGATCAAGGTCGCGAGCAAGTCCGGTTACCGGCGCGATGGCGCCGGCCAGCTGATCGGGCCGGACGGCCGCGCGGTCGCCGATCCGGCCGACCAATCGGTGTGGAACGGGACCTACCGCAAGGGGAATTTCCTGTACCTGGCCTACTTCGATCCGGCCGACAATCTGCTCAAGCTCTACGAATATCGCGTGATCGGCACGCCGGGCTGCACGCTGTACAACGCCGCCGGCCTGCCGGATCTGTGGAGTCGCATCGTGCAGCGCTTCCGCTCGCATCCGGCGATCTTCGGCTGGGGCCTGATGAACGAGCCCTACCAGGGACCGGAGCGCAACGCCGACGGCAGCACGCTGGTGATGGCCGATCACTGGCTGCGGACCGCCACCGCCACCGCAGCGCGCATCTTCGATTTCGACCGGTCGCATTACGTGTTCGTCTGCGGCAATCAGTACGCCAGTGCGCGCCTGTGGGACCAGGTGTCCAACAACCTGGACACGATCCCCGACCCGTACGACCGCATCGTCTACGAGGCGCACAACTACCTGGACAACGAGGGTCGCGGCGGCGGCGCCTGGGCCAATCCCAATGAAACCGTCGCGCCGGACACCGGCATCGAGATGGTCAAGCCGTTCATCGACTGGCTGGGACACCGAGGCAAGCGCGGCTTTCTCGGCGAGCACGGCTATCCGGCCGGCAACGCCAGCGCGGAACTGGCGACCAAGCGCATGCTCGCCCACCTGCAGGCCAACAACATCCCCAGCACGCAGTGGTGCTTCGGTCCCGGTTGGCCGGACAACGACGTGCTGGGCATGAGCCGCGACGTCGGCATGGACATCCAGGTGAAGTCCAACATCGCCGCGGTGCAGCCGTATTTCGACGCGCGCCTGTCCAGCTACGTGCCGCCGCCGCCGACGAGCTGACGCGTCGCGCGTGCGTTCGCGGTGATGCCCAACCGCCGGCCTCGGGTTTCCGCGGCCGGCGGAACCGGGCATCATCGTGGCTGGACTCAGGAAGACGTTGCCATGAAAAGGTCGAAGACGACCGCCTTGTTGCTGATGAGCGCCGCGCCGCTGCTGTTCACCGCCTGCGGGCGCGAGCCGGAGGCCAAGGCCCAGGAAGGCCTGTACACCTCGGTGGACGCCTGCGTGGCGCAGACCCACGACATCGCCACCTGCCGCGAGGCCTTCGCGCAGGCGCAGAAGCAGGCGGCCGAGCAGGGGCCCAAGTACGCCAGCCGCGAGCAGTGCGCGCAGGACTATGCGCAGGATCGCTGCGTGGAGCAGCGCGACAGCCACGGCCATTCCTTCATCGGGCCGATGATGACCGGCTTTTTCCTGTCGCAGATGCTCAACAACAATCGCGCTGCAGGTTTCAATGCGGCTCCCGCCTACCAGGACCGGCAGAACCAGTGGCAGCGGCCGGCGTCCTATTCCGGCGGTGCCGGTGCGGCGGCCGCCAG
>NZ_AQOJ01000371.1:0-9020 GCF_000364685.1 Xanthomonas sp. SHU 166 | reverse complement strand
CTCCGGTGTGGCGGCACTCTCGAAACCGGCGAAGTCGTCGGCGCTGGCCTGGCTGCCGGCCTCGGCCACCAGCAGCGGCAGATCCAGGTTGGCGGCGTCGCCGTGCGGGTCCACCGCCAGCACCAGCAGGTCGCAGTCGTCGCGCACGAATTCGAAGATGTCCTCGATCGCGGCCTGCTGCGCGTCGCTGCGCAGCAGGATGTCGAAGCCCAGGTAGCAGGCCTCAGGATCCAGGTCCGGCAGCGCCGGCACGCGCTCGTGGCGGGTGCGCACCGCTTCCAGGCTGCCGAGGCTGCGCAGGCAGCGGATCAGGTGCAGCGGCGAGTTGCCGAAGCGCAGCGCATCGGTGAACAACTGCAGCGAGATCCGCCAGTAGCCGGTCTGCGCCGGCGCCGCGGGCGTTGCGGCGGCGCTGGCCTTCGCGGCCGGCGCGGCAGCAGGGTGCAGGTAGGTCTGCAGGCGTTCCAGCAGCGGCGCACCCTCGCTGGCCAGCGTGGCTTCGTCGGCCTCGGCGCCGGCGGCCGCTTCCACCAGGGTGCGGATGTGGTCGCAGCAGGCCAGCATCAGTTGGATCAGTTCCGAATCCAGCGCGACGGCCTGCTCGCGCACCAGGTCCAGCACGCTCTCCACCACATGGGTGAAGCCGACCAGTTGCGCCAGATCGAACAGGCCGCCGGAGCCCTTGATGGTATGGGCGGCGCGGAAGATCGCGTTGACCGCGTCGGGACCGGCTTCGCCGCGCTCGGCTTCCAGCAGGTTGCGTTCCATGTCCTCGAGCAGGTCGCGGCTCTCGGCGATGAAGGTCTGCAGCAATTGATCCATGTTCATGTTGTGCTGCCGATTAGTGAAGAGTGTCGTCGCCGACGCGCTCGAACGCGTCGCCCAGGCCGAGCAGGTCCAGCGCGTCGCCGACCGCCTTGGTGCAGCCCTCGAGCTGGAATGGCCGTCCCAGCGCGCGCAGCGCGGCCTGGGTGGCCAGCAGCAGTTGCACGCCGGTGGCGTCGATGTCGTTCACCGCCTGCACCTGCAGGCGCAGGCCGCCGGGATGCTCCAGCGCGGGCAGCAGCAGCGGCTTCAGTTCGGCCGCATGGCGGATGGTCATGTCGCCGTCCACGATCAACTGCAGCGGCGGATCCTGTTCGTCGGGGGGCGTCGAGCGCATGGCGGGTCTCCGGCAGTGGCGAGTGGAAAGCCGGCGCCACGCCGTGAAGGGCGTGTGCAGGCCTGGGTACCAGCGATATCGGCGCGGACGGGAAATATTTAGAGATATTTAGCCCGCGTGAAGCATTTGTCTCGCAGGCCGCACGCGAGCCTGAGTGGTTCAGACCGGTGCCAGGACGCGGATCCCATAACCGCGCCGGTGCGGTCGGTCCTTACGTTTCTGCATGCGCCGTGCCAGTCGCGGCAACGGGGAAGGCGTCAAAAAGCCGCGCCATCCGTGCGACGTGGCGGCGGTCTTCACGTGAAGACCGCTGCAGGCCAGGGAACACAGTGGCGCGAGCGCCCATACGCCACCGAACGTTGTGGCGGTCGAGGCGGGGGCGGGGCAGAGCGGTGTAGGTCGCGGCAGCCGGCCGCGTGCGGGAGCCGACGCGGGCGGACGCGCCCGCGTCGCTCAGCGTGGCGACAGCGCGGTCAGCAGGCCGCGCGCGGCATTGAAGCGGTCGGCCGCTTCCGGCAGCGGCAGCTTGAGCTTCAGCTTGTCCGGGCCATCCATCGCATACAGCTTGGGCTGCTTCTGGATCATTTGGATGATGGTCATCGGATCCACGTTGGGCTTGGCCTCGAACACCAGGCGCCCGCCGTGCTCGCCCAGTTCCAGCTTGCGGATGCCCAGCACGTTGGCCTGCAGCTTCAGTTCGGCGATCGCGAACAGGTGCTTCACCGGATCCGGCAGCAGGCCGAAGCGGTCGATCATCTCCACCTGCAGTTCGCGCAGGCCGTCGCTGTCGCGGGCGCTGGAGATGCGCTTGTACAGGGTCAGGCGGGTATGCACGTCGGGCAGGTAGTCGTCGGGGATCAGCGCGGGCACATGCAGTTCCACCTCGGCGCCGCGCGCCTCCTCGCCGGCATCCAGGTCCGGCAGCTTGCCCTGGCGGATGCTGCGCACCGCGCGTTCCAGCAGTTCGGTGTACAGGCTGAAACCGACCTCGGCCATCTGCCCGCTCTGGTCCTCGCCCAGCAGTTCGCCGGCGCCGCGGATCTCCAGATCGTGGGTGGCCAGGGTGAAGCCGGCGCCCAGTTCGTCCATCGAGGCGATGGCGTCCAGCCGCTTCTGCGCATCGGGGGTGATGCTGCGCCGGTCCGGCACTAGCAGGTAGGCGTAGGCGCGATGGTGCGAACGGCCGACGCGGCCGCGCAACTGGTGCAGCTGCGCCAGGCCGAAGCGGTCGGCGCGGTTGATGACGATGGTGTTGGCGTTGGGGATGTCGATGCCCGATTCGATGATCGTGGTCGACAGCAGCACGTTGAAGCGCTGCTTCTGGAAATCCAGCATCACCTTTTCCAGCTCGCGCTCGGGCATCTGCCCGTGGGCGATGCCGATGCGCGCCTCCGGCACCAGCTCGCTCAGCTCGCGCTGCATGCGGCCGATGCTCTCCACGTCGTTGTGCAGGAAGTACAGCTGGCCGCCGCGCGCCAGTTCGCGCTGGAAGGCTTCGCGCAACAGCGCGTTGTCCCACTGGGTGACGAAGGTCTGCACCGCCAGCCGGTTCGGCGGCGGCGTGGCGATGATCGACAGGTCGCGCAGGCCGGCCATGGCCATGTTCAAGGTGCGCGGAATCGGCGTGGCGGTGAGGGTCAGCAGGTGCACGTTGGCGCGCAGCGCCTTCAGCGCTTCCTTCTGGCGCACGCCGAAGCGTTGCTCTTCGTCGACGATGACCATGCCCAGGTCCTTGAACTTCACGTCCGGCTGCAGCAGGCGATGGGTGCCGACGATCACATCGATGCTGCCGGCGGCGACCTTCTCCAGCTCGGCCTTGATCTCCTTGCTGCTCTTGAAGCGCGACAGCACCTCGACCTTGAGCGGGTAGTCGGCGAAGCGGTCGCGGAAGTTGCGGTAGTGCTGTTCGGCCAGCAGCGTGGTCGGCACCAGCACCGCTACCTGCTTGCCGGCGCTGGCCGCGGCGAAGGCCGCGCGCACCGCGACCTCGGTCTTGCCGAAGCCGACGTCGCCGCAGACCACGCGGTCCATCGGCTGGCTGCTGGCCAGGTCGCGCAAGGTGGCGTCGATCGCGGCCAACTGGTCGGGGGTTTCCTCGAACGGGAAGCCGGCGGCGAACGGCTCGTACATCGCCCGGTCCACCTGCAGCGCCAGTCCGGCACGGGCCTGGCGGCGCGCCTGGATCTCCAGCAGCTCCGCGGCCACGTCGCGCACCTTCTCGGCGGCCTTGCGCTTGGCCTTGGTCCATTGTTCGCCGCCCAGCGAATGCAGCGGCGCGGTCTCGGCCGAGGCGCCGGAGTAGCGGCTGATCAGGTGCAACTGCGCGACCGGCACGTATAGCCGGTCGCCCTTGGCGTATTCGATTTCCAGGAACTCGCCGGGCATGCCGCCGGCATCGAGCACGATCAGCCCACGGTAACGGCCGACGCCGTGGTCCTCGTGCACGATCGGCGCGCCCTCGGACAATTCGCCGAGGTCGCGGATGATCGCTTCCGGCTCGCGCCCCACACGCCGGCTGCGCCGCGGCTGGCTGGCACGCTCGGGGAACAACTGGCGCTCGGTCAGCACCGCGATGCGCGGCTCCTCCAGCGCGAAGCCGTCGTCGAGCGGCGCAACCGCGATGGCGAAACGTGCAGCAGAAAGCCCCTCTCCCTCCGGGAGAGGGGTTGGGGTGAGGGTCCGACCGCTAGTGGAGTTCGTCTGCGCAACCGTGGAACTTGCCGAAGCACCCGCCTTCTTCGTTCCCGCCCGCGCAGACGCCGCACCCTCATCCGGCGCTTCGCGCCACCTTCTCCTGGTGGGAGAAGGAACAAATGCCGCAAAGCTCGGCAGCACCTCCGGCTTCAACTCCACGGCCGCCAATACTTCCAGCAGCGCCTCGCGGCGGCCGGGCGAATCGGCGGCGATCAGCACCCGGCCCGGGTAGTGATCGAGGAAGCTCTTCAGCGCCGCGCCCGGCGCGGCGTCCTTGGCCGCCACCGGCAGCGGCGGCAGCGGCTGGTCGCCCAGCGCCTGCGCCTCGTCGATGCGCGGGTGGTCGGCGGCCCATACGTCGATGCGCGGCAGCCCGTTGAGGCGCTCGCGCAGCGCGTCCGGCGCCTGGTACAGCTCCTCCGGCGCCAGCAGCGGGCGCTCCACGTCGTGGCGGCGCTGCTCGTAGCGGGCCTGGGTCTGCGCCCAGAACGCATCGGCCGCGGCGCCCACGCCCGCGGCGATCAGCGGCAGCACGTGCTCGCCCAGATAATCGAACAGGGTGGCGGTGGCCTCGCGGGCGCCGCTGCTGCGGGTGTCCTGGAAGAACAGCGGCAGGTAGTACTCGATGCCCGACGGCGCCAGCCCGGCCTTCAGGTCCTGGTACAGCGCACTGCGCCGGGTGTCGACGTCGAAGCGTTCGCGCAGCGCGGTCAATACCCGCTCCACGCTGACGTCGTCCATCGGCACTTCGCGCCCGGGCAGCATGCGCACCGCCTGCACATGGTCCAGCGAGCGCTGCGATTCCGGGTCGAAGGCGCGGATCGAATCGATGTCCTCGTCCAGCAGTTCGATCCGCAGCGGCGCGTCGGTGCCCATCGGGTACACGTCGAGCAGGCCGCCGCGCACGGCGAAGTCGCCCGGGTCCATCACCTGCGGCACGTTGCGGTATCCAGCGCTTTCCAGTCGGCGCTTCTCCGCATCCAGGTCCAGGCGCTGGCCCACGCGCAGGTCGAAACTGCCGCCGACGATGTAGCGCAGCGGCGCCACCCGCTGCATCAGCGTCTGCACCGGCACCACCACGATGCCCTGGGTCAGCGTCGGCAGCCGGTGCAGCGCGGCCAGGCGCTGGCTGACGATGTCCGGGTGCGGACTGAACTGGTCGTAGGGCAGGGTTTCCCAGTCCGGGAACGGCACCACCGGCAGGCTCGGATCGTCGCCGAGCAGGCTGTGCAGGTCGGCTTCGAGCTGATGCGCGCTCTGGTTGTCGCGGGCGACCACCAGCAACGGCCCGCGGTGCGCGGACGCGGCGCAGGCGATGTGCCAGGCCAGAGCGGTGGAGGACGCGGGGGCGCGCCAGTGCGCGCGGAGCTGGCCGGACTTGGGCAGCGGCGGAACGGGGAAGGGAAGGGGCGGCATGGACCAACTAGTTTAGCAAGGTCGGGACCCGGGCCCGGGACCGGGGACACGTAAGAGCAGGAGCTGAAGCTGCCTGCGGAGCTCTGGCTTTTCCGGGTCCCGGGTCCCGGGTCTCGAGTTTTCAGCTGCCCAGTTCCAGCACCACCCGCACCAGGTCCGGATTGTCCGGATGCGGCATGCGCTGGAAGCCGAGCGACTCGGCCAGCTGCAGCATCGGCAGGTTGCGTTCGAGCACATCGCCGTAGAGCCGGTCCAGGTACTTGCGGCGTGCCCACTTGACCAGCTTGCGCATCAATTGCCGGCCCAGGCCCTGGCCGGAAACGAAACTGCTGACCAGGATCGCGTACTGCGCCTCGCGGGTGCCGGGGTTGATCGCGGCGCGCGCCACCGCACCGACCACCGCTTCGCCAGGCGGCAGCGGCTCGGCGGCGACCAGGATCAGTTCCGACTTCGGATTGGGATGGGTGAGGCGTTGCGCCATGTCCTCGGTCAGTTCCTGCGTCGAATGCAGGAAGCGCTCGCGGATCTCGGTCGGCCCGAGCAGGCCGAAGGCACCTTGCAGCGGCGCGCTGTCCTCCGGCCGGATCGGACGGATCAGCAGTTCGCGCCCACTGGGCAGGGTGAAGGTTTCATGCCACGGAGGCATGCGGTTGCGGGTAGCCATGGCCGTATGATCCTCGACGAAGCCTGGATTCTCGCATTACCAAAACCTTACGCCCGTGAACGCAGCGTCCTGCCGATGTGCCGTTCGGGTGGTCTTGCTAGAGTGGCGCTTCGTTCAAGGGAATGCGCGACGATGAAGACATCGCATGCCGTGGCCGTCTCCGCGGCGATCGGGCTGGGCCTGGCCGCGCTGCTGGTGGGGCTGCTGGTGGGCGGTGGCAGGTGGCTGCTGCGCGTGCAGCACCACGACACGCCGACCGCCACCGCCGCCGCTCCAGTCGCCGATGCGGAGCAACTGGCGACGCAGGCATTGGCTCCTTACCAGGCGCGCCTGCAGGCCACGCGCCGGCCGGTGCTTCAGGTGCAACTGCAGCCGATGACGCAGGACGATCGCCTGGCCAGCAAGGTCGGCGGGCGTCCCTATTGGACCGCGGACAGGCCGTATCCGCACGCGGCCGACGGCCAGCCGCTGGCGCTGCTGGCGCAGATCGATCTGGCGCGGATGCCGCCGCTGCCCGGCTACCCGCGCCAGGGCATGCTGCAGTTCTTCATCGGCGGCGACGACGACTTCTACGGGGCCAACTTCGGTGGTGCGCGCAGCGACCTGGCCGCGCTGAGCGAACAACGCAATTTCCGCGTGGTGTACTGGCCGCAGCCGAAGGCGTCGGCGCGGCAGGCCGAGGTGCCGTTGCCAGCGGCCGACACGTTGCCGTTCGATCCGGCGCGGCCGCGGGCGATGCGGTTCGACGCCGGCGAGGAAACCATCGGCAGCAGCGATGTGCGCTTCGAGCAGGTGCTGGGCAAGCCGCTGGAGGAGGTGGCCGCGGCCTATGCCAAGCGCCACGCGGTGTCGCAGGATGCGGTGGACGACGCGCTGTTCGATGCGCTGAGCCGTGGCGGCAACAAACTCGGCGGCTACCCGGAGTTCACCCAGCAAGACCCGCGAACCCTGCAGGACAAGCAGGTCCTGCTGCTGCAGTTGGACAGCGACGAGGAGATGATGTGGGGCGACAGCGGCGTCGCCAATTTCTTCATCGATCCGGACGACCTGCGGCGCGGCGATTTCAGCCGCATCGCCTACAACTGGGATTGCTTCTGAGCGCGCGCGTGCGCCGCCCCGAGCACCTCATGCCTCGCGCTTGAGCCACTCCAGGCGCGTGCTGGCACCGGCTTCGCCCAGGTGCGCCTTCAGCGGCGGCAGCGCCTGCGCCAGCGCCTGCTCGAACTGCCAGGGCGGATTGAGCAGCAACATGCCGCTGCCGTTGAGCCGCAGCGGCGAATCGTCCGGGCGCACCTGCAGTTCGGCGACCAGCGCCGAGGCCACCGGCAACGCCGCGGCTTTGCGGAAGAACGGCTGCAGGCTGCGCCGCTGCTTGATCGGATACCACACCGCGCACACCGCCTGCGGCCAGCGGCTCAGCGTTTCGCGCAGCGCGGCCACGATCAGCGGGTACTCGGCGTCCTGCGCTTCGTAGGGCGGATCGATCAGCACCAGCCCGCGGCCGATGCGGTTGGCCCCGGACTTCGGCGGCAGGAACGCCTTGATCGCCGCATAGCCATCGCCGGCATGCACCTGCACGCGGCGGTCGTGGGCGAACAACGTCTTGAGTTCGGCGGCTTCCTCGGGCTGCAGCTCGCAAGCGGCCAGCCGGTCCTGCGCGCGCAGCGCCTGCGCCACCAGCAGCGGCGAACCAGGGTAGGCGACCAGGGCACCGACCGGATTGTCGGCCTGCACCGCGCGCAGGTAGCGCTCCACCACGTCGGGCAGGGTCGGCTGGCCCATCAACCGCAGCACGCCGGCGGCGGCCTCGCCGGTCTTGCGCGCCTCGTTCGCCGCGAACAGATAGCGGCCGCGCCCGGCGTGGGTATCGAGCACGAAGAACGGGCTGTCCTTGCGCTTGAACGCATCGAGCAGCGCCAGCAGCACGATGTGCTTGAGGACATCGGCATGGTTGCCGGCGTGGAAGGCGTGGCGGTAATTCATCCGCTCAGTGTACGGGGCGCCACGCCGGCCGGCCACGCCTGCCGAGGTGCCGGGCAGGGCGGGTCCGCGGCCGCGGTACACTAGCCGCGCGACCGCTGGCGGCCGCACGGCGCCTGCCGGGCATGAGGCCGGAAGGTGTGGACGATGGGCCTGTGCATCCGGGCGCAGGCGTCGTCGGAGCGTTCGGGTGCGCAGTGCCGATACCGCGTGGGCGGCCGGCGGGTCCACGGTTCGCATGCTCATGTCTTCTCCCCTGTTGCTCGGTGTCCTGGCGTTGGCGCTGCCGTTCGCCGCCTGCGGCGCCTCCCGTGCCGAAGCCGCGCCCCCGGGCGCAGCGCAGGCTGCGGCGTTCGATGCGCTGATCGAGGATGTCGGTGCGCACGGCAAGGACATGGCCGCCGACGAGCAGGCCTACCGCGTCGCGCATGCGCGCCTGCAGGCGCTGCTGCCCGCCGGCGACCCAGTGCGGCGGGCGCGCCTGGACGCCTTCGACTGCCAGCATTTTCCGCAGGGCCCGGCCGCGGCGGTGGAGCAGGCGCGGCGCGGCGAGCGCGGCGCGATCGCGCGCGCCCATGTGCAGGTACGCCTGGAGTACCTGCTGTGCGAGACCTACGCGCTCTACAACGACGGCCAGCGCCCGGCCTATCTGCGGCCTGTCACCACGATCCTGGCGCTGACCGGTGCGCAGCGGTTCCCGCGCCTGCGCGCGGCGGCCCTGCGCATGCGCGCCTTCGCCGAGCGCGATGCCGGCCACTACGCCCAGTCGCTGCGTACCTTGCAGGAACTCCGCCGGCTCGACGAACAGCGCGATGGCGGCTGGGTCGCACTGCTGACCCTGATCGGCATCGCCGACGCCTACTTGGACATGGGCCTGCCGGACCTGTCGCACCAGGTCGTCGCCGAGGTCCTGCAGCGGGCCAGGCAGGGCGATGGCGGCTACATGCAGGCGCTGGCGGTGGAGCGCGAAGGCGCCATCGCCGAGCAGCGCGGCGATCTGCCGGCGGCGCTGGCCGCCTACCTGCGCGCGGCCGAGCTGCATGGCCGGCATCCGCTGGAGGGGTCGCAGGCGTCGCTGTTGCTGCGCGCGGCCCGGGTCAACGC
>NZ_AQOJ01000370.1:0-990 GCF_000364685.1 Xanthomonas sp. SHU 166 | reverse complement strand
CAGGCGCGGGCGCAGCGGCAGCAGGCCGAAGCGCAACTGGTCGCGATGGGCGCCACGCGGCTGATGCGCGCGCGCCGCGATTACGTCGATGCGCTGATCGCCGAGCGCAGCGGCGATGCGCGGGCCGCGCTGGCGCTGGCCGAACAGGCCGAGCAGGGCTACCGCGCCAACGGCGACCTGCGCAGCCTCAGCGACGTGCTGGACCTCAAGGCCACCGCCTTGCGCGCGCTGGGCGCCTGGCGCCAGGCACTGGATGCGCGCGAGGCGCAGATGCGCGTGCAGCAGGAACTGGACACGCGCATGCAGCGCGAGCAATCGCAGTTCCTGATCGCCGAATCGGAAAGCCGCGAGCGCGACCTGGCGGCGCTGCAACTGGCGCAGAAGGCGGAAACCCAGCGTAACCGGCTGCAGGCGATGGAGCGCGAGGCGACCCTGCGGCGCGCGCTGCTGGGCGCGGCGCTGCTGTTGCTGGCGGTGCTCGTCGGGGTGTTGTTCCTGACCCTCGGGCGCCTGCGCGGCGCACGCCGCGAAGTGCGGATCGACAGCCTCACCGGCGTCGCCTCGCGGCGCCAGGTCCTGGCCGAACTCGACACTGCGCTGGCGGCGCTGCCGCGCGGCGGGCGCATGCCGCTGTCGGTGCTGGCGCTGGACGTGGACCACTTCAAGCGGATCAACGACGAGCATGGCCATGCGGCGGGCGACCAGGTGCTGCGGCTGGTCGCCACGACCCTGCGGCAGAGCCTGCGCAGGAACGACAGCTTCGGCCGGACCGGCGGCGAGGAATTCCTGGCGCTGCTGCCCGGCGCCGCCTGCGCCGAGGCACGGGAGCTGGCCGGGCTGCTGCGCGAGGTGCTGGAGCGGCAGTCGTTCGACGCGATCGTGCCGGGCCTGCGCCTGACCGTCAGCATCGGCGTCGCCGAGGCCGGCGCCGGCGAGAGCAGCCAGGCGCTGCTGGCGCGCGCCGATGCCGCGCTGTACCGGGCCAAGCAC
>NZ_AQOJ01000369.1:0-1154 GCF_000364685.1 Xanthomonas sp. SHU 166 | reverse complement strand
TGGGACATGTCACGGCTCCTGCATCGACCAAGTCAGGGAACGGCAGCGCTATCCCGTACCACGGAAGAGCGCGGCGTCGCCGCCGCTGCCCCCACCTTCCCGCTCGTGAATGCATGGGGGCAGACACGCGCATACAGCTCCGACGAGTACGCGTTGTAGCAGTACGGGTTGGTGACGGTGAAGGCGCCCGTGGCGGGATTGATCGGCGCCCAGCAGTCGCTGGGCACGCCGATCGTGCAGAAGAGAAAGGGATCGTTGTCGTAGTACGGAATGAACTCGTAGTAGCCGTCAGTCTGCGCCGACGAGGGCAAGGCCATCACTGACAGCAGCGCCAGGGGAAACAATCCACGCTTCTTCACGACCCTTTCTCCTTGATGGGTTACCAATCTTCCAGCCCCGCTTGAGGCCAGGCATCAGTAGCTTTTGAAAACCGCCTTGGAACATGCGGTGTAGATCACCTTGCATTGCATACCAGAGACCGCGCGATTCTCTCGCTCGCAACGCCCCATCGCGACGCCGCTGGCTGCTTCTTCGTCGCCTGCGGCGGCGAAGCTTGTCGGCCCGTCGAGGTAGGCCCTTCCCCCCACCTGTGGCTCGCAACAGCCGCACACTGGTTTTTATAGACAAAGCCGATTCGACAATCCTTCACTCCATCGGAAGAGCAGCGCCTCAGCGCGTCGGCCTCCGCTCCGGATTTCGATGCCTTGCCTGTCGTCACCCCCAGGCTGTTCCAGCCGTCGCCCGAGCCCATGGCAATAGCACCCCAGGTCTTTACCCAGTACCCAGTCGGCCGGAGAGCCTCCTGCGGGGCCGCCTGGTTCTGCGGAATCGGAGCGCAACCAGCCGCCCCCTGGCCACCGATGGGATACTGGCCGGGGGGACATCCGCCTTCCGCGTGGGCGCCATACGCAGCGACCATCAAGACGCAAAGCGCTAGAAGTTTGAAGTACATAGCTCTCTCTTTCACGTCACCTGATCCTGGTATCCCGGTTGGCAGCGCCCATGACGCCACTGCCTTCGGAAGGAGAATTGTTGGCCGGCGCGCCGCCAAGCCGGTGGTTAGCCGAGCCCACCATCGAACCCGACGAAGCCTGCGAATCCGGTCGGGTTTGCGGTGGACTGTAAGACCCCGGCGGCTGCCCCTGCGGCCCCGG
>NZ_AQOJ01000368.1:0-3047 GCF_000364685.1 Xanthomonas sp. SHU 166 | reverse complement strand
CGGCTCGGCGCTGCTCGCCCAGCCGTTGTCGCCGCAACAGCGGGTGCGCCTGTTCACGCAACTCAATGCCGAGATCTGGCGGCCGCGCGACGCGCTCCGCATCGCGCAGCTCGAAGGCGAGATGCGGCGGCTGGAAACGGAGCTGCCGCACGACCCGCACATCGCCGAGCTGTGGCGACTGCTGGCCCGCTCCTACTACAAGATGGGTGCGCAGAACGACGCCTTGCGGGTCGCCCGCATCGCATTGTCCAGAGTACGTCGGCATCCGGATCCGGTGGAATACAAGGCCAACCAGACCGTGTTCCTGGTGTCGGCTCAGCAGGGGCGCATGCCCGATGCCATCGCCGCCCTGCTCGAGGCGGAGCGTGTGGTCAAGGCACTGGGCATGCCCGACGACGTCTCCATGCTGCACAACGCCACCGGCGTGTTCATCTATGCCCACGAATGGAAAAAGGCGATCGCCTACGGCCAGCGTGCGCTCGCTGCCTACGATGCGATGCCGTACAAGGACCTGACGCGCGCGGACATACTCAACAACCTGGGCACGGCCTATCAGGGCGCAAACGAACTGCAACGCGCCGAAGCGATCTACCGGCAGGCGTTGGCGGCGGGACGTGCCGATGGCAAGACGTCGCTGATCGGATTGCTGAACAACCTGGGCAACGTACTCGCGCTGCAGCATCGGCCGCGCGAGGCGTTGCCCTTGTTGCGCGAAGCGGCCGCGATGCTGGAGGGGGCGGCGCCAGGCGGCGACCATGGCGAGGGAGGCATCGTCTATTCCACGCTCGGCAACGTTCTGGCCGATCTCGGCCAACGCGACGCCGCGGCCGCCGCGTTCGAGCGCGCGCGGCAGATGTTCACGCAGTGGGACAACGTCCCCCGGCGGCTGGAACTGTACCCGCGCATGATCGACAACCTCGACGCACTCGGCCGCGACCGCGAGGCGCTTGCTCTTATGCGCGAGTACAAGGAGGTCAACGACAAGGCGGTGAACGTCGAATCCAAGACCCGGATCGCCGAGCTCGAATCGGCGGTGGACCTGGCGCGCAAGAACAGCGAACTGGCTGCACTTGCCCGCACCCGTGCCGCCGAACAGGCGGCGTATGCGCAACTGCAGGCGCGCGCGCAGCGCCAGCGCAGCGTGCTCTACGGTCTACTCGCCGCACTCCTGGCGCTGGCCGGCTTTTTCCTGCTCAAGGTGCGCGAAGGCCGCGCGCGTCGGCGCATCAACGCGGAACTGGCGCGCAAGAACGAGGAGATCCAGGCGCAGCACCGCGAACTGGAACAGCTCGCCGCCACCATCCGTCGCCAGAGCGAGGAAGACGCCCTCACCGGCCTGCGCAATCGTCGCTACGTCACCGCCTGGCTGCAGGCGCGCGAGGCTGCAGCGACGCCCGAGCGCACGCAGGAACCGCTGCTGATCGCCCTGCTGGACATCGACCACTTCAAACGCGTCAACGACCTGCACGGCCACGAAGGCGGCGACCACGCCCTGATACGACTGGGCGATCTGCTGCGCGAGTGCGCTCGCAGCTCGGACATCATCGCCCGCTGGGGCGGCGAAGAATTCCTGTGGATCTGCCCGGGCGGTACCCTGGCCGACGCCCCGCACCTGTTCCGCCGCCTGCGCGAGCGCCTGCAGGCCGACCCGCTGGTGCGCCCGACCGGCCGCATTACCCTCACCGTGTCGATGGGCGTGAGCCTGTTCCCCACCCACCCTGGTGGCGACTGGCCACTGAGCCTGCGCATCGCCGATGCCGCCCTGTACCGCGCCAAGCATGCCGGCCGCGATCGTTGGGTGGGGCTGACATTGGACGATATGGCCACAGATCTCGGCGCCGATGTGTCGTTGGAGACCCTGGAGGCGGAGGGGCTGCTGCGGCAGACCGAGGGTGGGGGCGATGGAGTGGTGTTTCTGGTGGGGCAGGGAGTGATGTGAGTTAGCGCTGGGAGGGATGCAAGATCAAAGCGGATCAAGCAACGAAATCTACCCAAAAAGGGTAAATAAATACCCATAATGGGAAGAAAATTGTCCATGTGGGTAGTAAGCTGCACCGCATGGTCAACAACCTGCTCAATCCCGCGGGCGTAGGCGAGGCGCTGCGCTCTTCCCGCGCGCTGACGCTGGGCCTGGCGGATGCCTTGTTCACTCGCACCCAGCAACGCGTGTTAGGCCTGTTGTACGGTCAGCCTCAGCGCAGCTTCGGTGTCGGCGAACTGATCGCCGCTGCCAGCGGCGGCTCCGGCGCCGTGCAGCGCGAACTGACCAAGCTGGCCGACGCCGGCTTGCTCACGGTACAGCGCATCGGCAACCAGAAGCGCTACCAAGCCAATCCGCATTCGCCCATCCACGACGAACTGCTCGGCATCGTGCAGAAGACCATCGGCCTGGCCGGCCCGCTCGGCGAGGCCTTGCAGCCCATCGCCGACGACATCGTGGCCGCCTTCGTCTACGGATCGGTCGCCAAGCACAGCGACACCGCGCGCAGCGATATCGACCTGATGGTGATCTCCGATACGCTGGGCTATGCCGACCTGATGCGCGCGCTGGATGGCATGCAGGCGCGGCTGGGCCGCCCGGTCAATCCCACGCTGTACACGCGTGCCGACTACGCCAAGCGCCTGCGCGACGAAAACGCATTCCTGCAGCGGGTGCTGCAGCAACCCAAGATCTGGGTGATTGGAGGCATGGATGACCTCGCCACTTGAAAACCTGTCCGGCTCCGGCAAGCAACTCAGCGCCGAACCGACCGACCAACGCGAATTCGACGGCCTGATCCGCTCCGGCCTGGCTCGCCTGGGCGACGCCAAGAACGCCACGCTCGCCCTGGAAAGTCGCTTCGACCTGGCCTACAACGCTGCGCACGCACTGTGCCTGGCGGCACTGCGTGCCAAGGGCTACCGCGCCAACAACCGCTACATCGTGTTCCAGGTGTTGCCGCACACCTTGGGCCTGGGACCGGAGGTGTGGCGTGTGCTGGACAAGTGCCATCACCAGCGCAACGTCGCCGAGTACGAGGGCGAACTGGATGTGAGCGAGCGGCTGG
>NZ_AQOJ01000367.1:0-2346 GCF_000364685.1 Xanthomonas sp. SHU 166 | reverse complement strand
CCCTGGATGCGCACGCGCGCAACGAGCAGGAGGTGCTGCCGCCGGCGCTGCGCGCGCTGCTGCATGAGGCGCAGCCGGACGCGGGCCTGGGCGACGGCCGGCGCTGCCTGTCGCCGCGCGAGCTGCTGTCGGTGCTGTCTTTGCTGCAGACCATGCCGTTGGCCGGGTTCGCCGCGGTCTGCGAACACGGCGGCCCGCTGGCGCTGGGCCTGCGCCGGCAGATCGCCGGTATCGGCGCCTCGCTCGGCCTGGACCCGGCCAGCACCTGCCTGGATCCGGCCGATGCCGACACCCTGGATCTGGTCGGCCTGCTGTTCGATGTGATGCTGGAGGAATGCGTGCTGCAACCCGCGCAGCGCGAACTGCTGGGGCAGATGCTGGTGCCGATGGCCAAGGTGGCGCTGATCGACGGCCGCCTGTTCGTGCGCGACGGGCATCCGGCGCGGCGCCTGCTCAATCTGCTCGCCGACGCCTGCGACGGCAATGCCGGCAGCACCGGCCCGGAGCAGGCGCTGCTGGCGCAGGCGCAGGCGGCGGTGGAGCGGGTGGTGCGCGATTTCGACGAGCACCTGGCGGTGTTCCTGGCGCTGGAGGCCGAGTTCGGCAGCGCCTACGAGCAGTACCGGCGCCGGGTGGAGATCGCCGAGCGGCGCGCGGCCGAACTGCAACGGGCGGAGGAACGCCGCGAGGTCGCCCGGCAGCGCGCCGCGCAGGCCCTGCACGATCTGCTGCAACAGGCCGGCGACGACCTGACCGTGCCGCTTCCCATCGAGGCCTTCCTGCGCCAGTCCTGGTGCCAGTACGTGCAGCAGTCGGCCTTGCGCGACGACGGTCAGGGCAGCGCGCTCGCCGCGGCGCTGGCGCTGGGCGATGCGGTGCTGGCGCAGTGCCGCCAGGCCCGGAACGGTGCGGTGCCGGTAGAAGGCTGGCTGCAGCCGCAACATGCCGAGCTGACCCGGCTGTGGACCAGCGTCGGCCTGGACGCCGCGGCGGCCGAAGCCGCCTGGCAGGCCCTGCACACGGCGCTGGACGACCTGGCGCACGCGCGGCCGCTGCAGGCCGCGCTGCCGGCGACGGGCGTGGACGTGCCCGAGCCGCCCGCCGCCGAGACCGTGCCGGCACTGCCGGAACCGGCCCAGGCCACCGATTTCGACCACATCACCGCCGATTACTTCCGCACCCTGCCGCTGGGAACCTGGCTGGACTTCGTCGACCGCGAAGGCCGCGTGCAGCCCGGCAAGCTGACCTGGGTGAGCCCGATCTCGGCGCGCCTGCTGTTCGTCAACCGCCGCGGCGGGCGGCTGTGCGTCGCCTCGGCCGAGGCGCTGGCAGTGATGGCGCGGCTGGACCGGTTGCGCCTGCATCGCGACGACGATGCCTTCTACAGCGCCATGCAGGGCGTGGTCGACCGCCTGGAACGGGTGGCGGTGGCGGCCTGATCCTCGACGGGCGTGCCGTATTCATGCCGCATTGCCGCCGTAGTGACGCCTTCCATGCCTACGATCCTGCACGAGGTCACGTTCTGGAGCCAGAAATGCGCAGCGCATCACGGTCGCTGTTCAGACACCTTGCCTACCATGCAGGAGCGGAAACAGGGGCCGCGTCCGATCGTCTTCCACCTTTCTTCTATCTGGCGCCGTCCATGGCGCGGAGCCGTCGCGCATGAGTTTCAGCCCCAGCCCGCACGCACACCCGGCGCGTGACCCGCGCCTGTTGACGCAGGCGCGCGAGGGCATGCTGCCAGTGCTGGGCCAGGCCTTCGCCGCGGCGCTGGCGCATTTCGACGACGTGCTGTTCGATCGCGCCGAGAGTGCCGGCGCGTCGCAGTTGCTGTTCCTCGACGGCATGCGCGAGTTGCGCCGCCGTCGCGACGAGATCGCCGCGCGCTTCCGCGCCCAGCTGCATACGGCCTGGGAGGCGCTGGAGGCCGGCGCGCCGCTCTCGGCCGAAGTCGCCCTGGCCGGCTATGGGCAGGGCCTGAGCCTGATCTCCGAACACGAGCTGGAATCGCGGCTGGCGGTACGCAACCTCGCCAGCGTGCTGCTGCGCGAATGGAAGCCGGTGCTGACCCGCATCGACCGGCGCCTGGGCTGGATCGCCGGCGGCCTGGAGCTGGATGCGGACACCAACCCGATCGGCCCCGAACACATCGGCGTGGCCGTGCATGCCGCGTTCTCCACCAGCGACCTGGCCCCGGAAGTGCGGCTGGTGCTGATCAAGCTGTGCGAACGCGACTTCACCGCCGGGGTCGGCAAGCTCTACCAGGATCTGGACGACAGCCTCGCCCAGGCCGGGATCATGCCGGAGATCTCGCGGCCGCGACCGCCGCCGCCGCCGCGGCGCGCG
>NZ_AQOJ01000366.1:0-427 GCF_000364685.1 Xanthomonas sp. SHU 166 | reverse complement strand
CAGTCGCGCCCTCACGGGCGCGTGGATTGAAACATGGCCATCACTCCCTTTGTGTGTAGCCATTATAGTCGCGCCCTCACGGGCGCGTGGATTGAAACCAGCAGTGTGATCTACCTGCGGGACGTGCTGCGTCGTCGCGCCCTCACGGGCGCGTGGATTGAAACCGTAGCTGGCCAGGCACCTATCGAAATGCAGTCCGCCGTCGCGCCCTCACGGGCGCGTGGATTGAAACTGCTGGTAGTCCTCATCCGAGTCCATCATCACCAGTCGCGCCCTCACGGGCGCGTGGATTGAAACTGGATCAGCTGGCAGAGCTGGCCGGCTTCCTCGGGTCGCGCCCTCACGGGCGCGTGGATTGAAACGTCAAGCAGGACGTGGCGGCCGAGAAGGCGTGGCAGTCGCGCCCTCACGGGCGCGTGGATTGAAA